>JAOPUT010000293.1 GCA_025963385.1 Mycobacterium sp. | reverse complement strand
CCGACCACTCCGCATCCCAGCGCGCCGGATTGGCACCGCAAGGAGTGGGAGCCGTTCTGGGCGGCCGCGGAGGAGGCCGGCATGGTGATCGCCTTCCACATCGGGACCGATCCGGTCGACGTGACGGCAGGCAACAGCGTGACCGGCGGCGCAGGTCAGGTCTATCGCGGCCCGGGTGGCGCGATCATGAACTACGCGGAGACGACGTTCTCCGGGCAGCGGGCGGCGATGAAGATGGTCGCCTCCGGTGCGTTGGACCGTCACGAAGACCTCAAGGTGCTGATCTCCGAGGGCGGCGCGACATGGGTTCCGTTCCTGGGTGACCGGCTGTTGGAGGGGTACCGCCAGCACCACATGGCGGTACGGCCAAAGCTGGAACGCAACCCCAAGGAGATCCTGTACAGCCAGGTGTACGCCTCGTTCCAGCACGACGAGACCGCCGTCGCGGCCTATGAGCACATGGGCTACCGGAACGTGATGTTCGGCAGTGACTACCCGCACATGGAGGGCACCTTCGGGCACACCCAGGACACCCTCAAGGGACTGTTCGACGGCATCAGCGACGAGACCCGGCTGCGCATCACGCAGGGTACCTTCTATGAACTGTTCCCCGACGTGCCGCCCATTCCGGACGAATTCGCCTGAGCCAGTGTCGAATACTTCAGGACTCCGAGATGTCGCCATCGTCGGCATCGGTGCCACGCCGTACTACAAGCGCGGCGGATCACTGCCGAAGTCGATCACCGAGTTGGCCGGCGACGCCATCCTGGCCGCTTGCGAGGACGCCGGGCTCAACGCCGTCGACATCGACGGGTTCGCCTACTACTCGGGTGCCAGCGCGGGTTACACCGAGAAGATGGACACCGCCGACTTCATGGAAACCCTTGGCATACCGGAAATTAGCTTCACCGCAGCACTGACGTCCGGCGGCGGCGGCTCGGCAGGAGCGATCGGGCTGGGTCGGGCGGCTATCGTCGCGGGCGACGCCTCGGTGGTGGTGA
This sequence comes from Mycobacterium sp., assembly GCA_025963385.1. Taxonomy (GTDB): domain Bacteria; phylum Actinomycetota; class Actinomycetes; order Mycobacteriales; family Mycobacteriaceae; genus Mycobacterium. The sequence continues at coordinate 9,179 of JAOPUT010000293.1, read as the reverse complement.
CGGTGATGGCGCTGCAGCAGGCCAAACAGCGGCTTGGCTCGGTCTTCTCGGCGCTGGAGCCGGATCCGATCAACTCCTTCCTGCAGCCCTCTGGGCTGTTCGGTCCAGGCCACCTGATGTCCGTCATGGCCCGTCGGCACATGCACCTCTACGGCACCCGTCGCGAGGCGTTCGCCGAGATCGCGTTGTCGACCCGGGTCAACGCCGCGAACCGGCCCAAGGCCATGCATCCCGAACCGCTGACACTCGAGGACTACTTCAACGCGCGGATGATCGCAGAACCGTTGTGCCTCTATGACTTCTGCCAGGAGACCGATGGTGCGGTGGCGGTGATCACGACCAGCGTCGAGCGTGCCAAGGACCTCCGGCAGCCGCCCGTGCCCGTCGTGGCCGCCGCCCACGGCGGGGTCAAGGACTGGGGTCGGGCATTCGCGTGGATGGGGATGCCCGACGAGTACTTCGCCTCCTCGGGCAACAAGCCGATCGCCAAGCGGCTCTACGAGCAGGCCGGCATCGGTGCCGCCGACATCGACGTGGCGCTGCTGTACGACCACTTTTCGCCGATGGTGCTGATGCAACTCGAGGACTACGGCTTCTGCGACAAGGGGGAGGGCGGCGCGTTCGTGGAGAGCGGGGCCATCCGATATGACGGCGGCTCCATTCCGGTCAACACCCATGGTGGTCAACTGTCGGAGGCCTACATCATCGGGATGACGCACATCGTAGAAGGAGTCGAGCAGATGCGCGGTACCGCCATCAACCAGGTTGCCGACGCCGAACTCGCACTCGTCACCGGCGGACCGGCGAGCCTTCCCGTGAGCGGACTGATCCTGGGGAGGGCGGCATGAGCTCGTCGGTCGCCACTCTTGCCACCACCATCCCCGGTGAACACGTCCGGATCGCGGTCAACAAGGACACCGAGCCGTTCTGGCAGGCGGCCAAGGACCATCGACTGGTCGCGCCGCAGTGTGTCGACTGCGGCACCTTCAGGCTGCCCCCGACCCCGTTCTGCCCCAATTGCCGGTCGAAGGCCGTTGATTGGATCCAGCTCAGCGGGGAGGCCGTCGTCTACAGCTTCGCCGTCGTGCACGGTTTTCCCGGAATGCCCGACCTGCTGCTGCTGCCGGCGATCCTCGATCTGCCCGACGCCCCCGGCGCCCGCCTGGTGTCCAACGTCGTGGACGTCGCACCGGCCGACGTGGCGATTGGGATGTCGGTGCAGGTGGATTTCTCCCCGATCGCCGATGGCTGGCTGCTTCCGGTCTTCCGAACCAAGGAGTGACGGCCATGTCCGATGACAGTGCCCTGCACGAGAAACCGCTAGAGTTCCTCACCAGCATCGCCAATACGGGCGGGTCGTGTGACGGCCAGGCGATCCTGCCGGAGGATGGGCACTATCGCTGCACGTGCTCCTGCGAGCTCTGGGACATCCAAGTAGACGATCCGCAGGAAGGCCTGCGGCAGGCGAGAATTCACACCGGTAGTGCCATCGAATGAACAGCTAGGAGTAGAACGCATGGGAAGACATGACGGCAAGGTCGCCTTCATCACCGGAGCAGCACGGGGCCAAGGGCGCGCGCATGCGGTCCGGCTGGCATCCGAAGGCGCCGACATCGTGGCAGTCGACATCTGTCGCGACATCGACTCCATGGACTACCCGAACGCCACCCCCGACGAGCTCGACGAGACCATCAAACTCGTCGAGAACGAAGGCAGGCGCATCGTCGCCCATCAGGCCGACGTCCGCGACGCCGAGGCGCTGCAGCAGGCCGTCGACGAGGGTCTTCGCGAGTTCGGCCGCCTCGACATCGTGATCGCGAACGCCGGCATCATTCGGCTCGGCGGTGAGGGCGACCGTCAGCAGATCTTCCGGGACATCATCGACGTCAACCTCATCGGAGTGTGGAACACCGTCGAGGCTGCGGTTCCGGCACTGATCGATGGTGGCCGCGGCGGCTCCATCGTGCTCACCAGTTCCAGCGCGGGCCTGAAGGGCACTGGCACCGACCGCGCAGGCGGTCAGGCCTACACCGCCGCGAAGCGGGGACTCGTTGGTCTCATGCAGGTGTGGGCGAATGAGTTGGCGCAGCACTCGATTCGGGTCAACACCATACATCCGACCGGAGTGGCCACCGGCATGGTGATGAACGAGACGATGGGCAAGCTGATGGAATCGGGTGACGTAGCGATCGCGGCGATGCAGAACGCGTTGCCGATCCAGGTCCTGATGCCGGAGGACATCGCAGGCGCGGTGGCCTGGCTGGTGTCGGAGGAAGCGAAGTTCATCACCGGCACCGCCTGGCCGCTGGACGCGGGATTCGCGGTTCGCTGACCACTTCTGGGTCTGCTCGGCTATTGCGTCCGTCACACTACATAGTTAACCTAGTGCGACGAGTCGTTGTTCAGTTGCGGCTTCGATTCAGGTCAAGGTGACAGTCGACTGCCGTACGATGGCGGGCGCATTGGCTCCGACGGCGTGTCCCGTCGTAGCCGCTACGGAAGGGCGTCATGAGCGAAACTCAGTCAAGCGCAAAGTGTCCTGTCAAGAACATCGAGATGAACACACCGGACTCGCCTGCACTGAGCCACTTCCGGATGCTGGACGAATGTCAGGATGAGGCCCGGCCGGTCTTCCGCAACACCGAGGCCGGAATGGACTACTGGGTGTTCACCGACAACTCGGTGATCCTGGACGGGCTGCAGCACCCAGACCTGTGGTCGAGCAGCGTCATCGTGCCGACGGAGCCCGCGCCGCCCTACAAGTGGATCCCCATCATGATCGACCCACCCGACCACGCCAAGTGGCGCCACGTGCTCGCCGAGTACTTCTCGCCGGGCCGCGTCAAGGGCCTGCGCGATGCGCAGCAGAAGCTGGCCGCGGAACTTGTCGACAAGCTGGTCGACGAGGGCGGGTGCGACTTCGTCGAGCGGATCTCCCGGGTGTTCCCGTCCACCGTCTTCCTGACGATCATGGGCATGCCCGTTGAGGACCTTGAGCAATTCATGGTGTGGGAGGACATGATCCTGCATCAGAGTGGCGTTGGTGAAGAAGTCAACGCTGCGCGGCTCGAGGGCATGACGCACGTGATGGGGTACTTCTCCGGTCTGATTCAGCAGCGCCGGGAGAACCGTGACCCGGATGCCGACGACATCGTCAGCAAGGCCATCGACTGGACCATCGACGGCGAACCGATCAGTGATGGCGATCTGCTCAACTGCCTGCTGCTGTTGTTCATGGCCGGGCTCGACACCGTGTCCAACCAGCTGTCCTACGCGATGGTGCACCTCGCCACCCACGCAGCTGACCGCGCCAGGATCGTCGCGGAGCCCGAGCTCATTCCGAAGGCGGTCGAGGAGATACTTCGGGTTTATCCGATCGTGCAGACCGCCCGAAAGGCAACCAAGGACATGGACTTCCACGGGTGTCCGGTCAAGGCGGGGGACATGGCGTCCTTTTCGCTGGCGTTCGCCGGCCGGGACGAGAACGCCTACCCGGACGCCAGGGAGGTCGACCTCGACCGTGGCGTCACCCGACACCTGTCCTTCGGCGGCGGCCCACACCGATGCCTCGGATCGCACCTGGCCCGGCAGGAGATGCTGGTGGTCCTCGAGGAGTGGCACAAGCGCATTCCGGACTACGAACTGGTCGGCGAGGCCATCGAGCACGGCGGTCAGGTGTTCGGCGTCGACTCGCTGAACTTGACCTGGCGCTGACGTGAGCGTGCCGCAGACGATTGGCTTCCTCGGCGCTGGACAACTCGGCGAGCCGATGGTCGAGCGGTTACTCGGAGCGGGCCACCAGGTAGTGGTCCACACGAGACGGGACGCCGTGCGTGCTCGGCTCGCGGCGGGTGGTGCCGTGGCGGCCGATTCAGTGGCCAGTCTCGCGCGCGACAGCGACGTCCTGATCTCTTGCCTGTTCTCCGATGCGCAGCTACGCGAAACCGGGCTAGGGCCAGACGGATTCATCGACAATGCCAAGCCGGATACTATCTTCCTGTCCCATACGACCGGGACACTGTCCACCCTCGAAGCGTTGCGGGACAGCTCGGCCAAGGCACCCGTCATCCTCGATGCCCCGGTCAGTGGCACCGTGGAGAGCATCGTTGCGGGTACCCTCACCGTGTTGGTCGGTGGACCCAGTGACGCGGTAGCCACGGTGACGCCGATCTTGGCCTCCTATGCCGATCCGGTACTGCCCACCGGGGCGCTCGGTAGCGCGTTGGCGCTCAAACTGATCAACAACCTCTTGTTCGCAGCCAACGCGCAACTCCTTGGCGCGGCAACGCAACTGGGTTCTCGGCTTGGTGTGGCCCCGGACGCATTGTTGTCCACGCTCCAGGTGTGCAGCGCCGGAAGCAATGCCGCCGTCCACGCGCAGCGAATCGGAGGGATGGAGCGGTTCGAAGAGCTGGCAGGCCCGTTCCTCCGCAAGGACATCGCAGCGTGCCGGGAGGCACTCGGCGAATGCGGCGTGGACCTTGGACTCTTGGGTACGGCCGTGCGAGAAGGGCCACTCGCCCTCGACGTCGTCGACTCCTCGACCGACGGGACACTCCGATGACGGGTCGGCTCGCAGGGAGGGTCGCCCTGATCACCGGGGCTGCGCGCGGGCAGGGCCGTGCCCACGCGGTGCGGATGGCGCACGAGGGTGCCTCCATCATCGCCGTCGACCTGGCAGGCCCGTTGCCCGAGTCGGTGCGCTACCCATCCGCCACTCCCGACGATCTGACGGAGACCGTGCAGTTGGTGGAGTCCGGGGGCGGACGAATCTTGGCCTCCGCTTCGGACATCCGAGACCTGGAAGCGCTACGGGCTGCCGTTGACGAGGGAGTCGCTACCTTTGGGCGACTCGACGTCATCGTCGCCAACGCAGGTATCTGCGTGCCGTCACCGTGGAACGAGATCACCCCGGAGTCGTTCCGCGACATCATCGACGTCAACGTGACGGGCACCTGGAACACGGTGATGGCGGGCGCTCAGCACGTCATCGACGGCGGCCGCGGCGGGTCGATCATCCTGATCAGCTCCTACGCCGGGATGAAGGTGCAGCCGTACATGGTGCACTACACCGCCAGCAAGCACGCGGTGACGGGCATGGCCCGGGCGTTCGCCGCGGAGCTCGGCAAGCACGAGATCAGGGTCAACAGTGTGCATCCCGGGCCGGTCAACACGCCGATGGGCGGCGGGGACATGATCGCCGCATTGTTCGCCGCGATCGAGACCAACCCCACGCTCAACAACATGGGCACACCGTTCCTCCCGCAGTGGGCCTGCGAGCCAGAGGACGTCGCGGCCGCTGTGTGTTGGTTGGCCTCGGACGAGTCGCGCTTCGTCACGGCCACGCGGCTGTCGGTCGACCAAGGCATGGCGCAGTTCTAGTTCGGCAGAATTACACGTGATCGAGGTACCGCTCGACCAATGTGACCGCCGCCTGCGGATAGCTCTGAGCCGTAACGGTATCCAGTCCGTCACGAATTAGGAGGCGCGCGAGTCGGTTGTTGATCAGTGACAGCACGAAGGCAGCCACCAGTTCGTAATACACGATGTTGCCGGTGAGAGTGCCGCCGAACTCCAGGTAGCGGCGCACGATCTCCTCGTCGTCGGGAACGCCGGGCAGGCGGGTGAATCCCAGCGATTCGCACAGGAAGCGCTCGAACATCAGCCACCAGCCGAGGTCGATGTCGGGCGGCCCCGTCCCCGCGGTCTCCCAGTCGAACAGCGCGACGACCGACAGATCGTCGCCGAAGCTCATGTTCCCGACCCGCGCGTCACCCCACACGACCGTCTCGGCGTCGGTGTCGGGAGCCGAATCGAGGATCACCACCAACGCCGCCGCCAGCGTGTCGGCGCCGACGTCCAGGCCGGCACGGCACCACTCGTACCAGCCTGCGAGCTTGTCTAGATAACGCTGCAGCGCCGTGCGAGTGAAGTCCGCCTCGCCGCGGAGGAAGCCAAGGGTCAGGGGGTCATCGATGTGATGGAGATCGACGAGCGCACGTAAACCGTTGTTGCACAGCAGCTCTCGATCCGCTGGCGAGAGTTCGACGGTCCAGCCCCGCTTGTGCCAGCTCGGTACGTCCGACGGAGTCCGGCCCAGGACCCTTCGCATCAGATAGAAGGGTGACCCGAGAGCCGACCCGTCGCGTTCGATGCCGAGAACGTCCGGCACCGGGATGCCATGGGCACCGAGTCGCTGCATCACCTCGGCCTGTCGCGGAGCATCGGGCACGGTGAACAGCTGATGGTCGTCGACCTGGGCGCGCAACACCAGATCCTCGGCATGACGACCGCCGGCGGGATCTGTCCAGGTGGCAGTGAAGAATGCCGTCCGGCCGGAGTAGCCCGCCTGCGGAGCGGTGAACTCGGAGACGCCGAAGTCGGTCGCGCCTGCAGGTGCCAGTCGGTCGGGCAGCCAACTGCGCATGACGTCGCTCACCCTATCGCCGACGTCACCGCGCCCCGATTGATATGCCATCAGCATCCTTTCGAAAACTGAACACTACTGTCAGAATAGCGGAATGACATCCGCTCGATTTGGCCGCATCGCGCTCGGCGCCTACGTGTTGCCAGGGCGCGTCACCGACCCCGGCGCCGTGATCGGTGAGGCGCGGACGGCGCAGCGCCTCGGACTCCAGACGGTCTGGCTCAGCGAGCGGTGGGGGACCAAGGACCTCGGGGTGATCGCCGGGGCGGTCAGTCAGGTCACTTCGACCGTCCAGATTGCCTCGGGCATAACGCATTTGCAGTCGCGCCATCCCGCGCTCCTGGCGTCCCTGGCGATGACCGCGCAGGCACTCTCGGGTGGGCGGTTCGTCCTCGGCGTGGGGCGCTCGGTCGACGCCATGTGGGCGGCCGTCGGCTTGCCGCGGTCCACCAACGCCTCCATCGTCGACCACGTCGACATCTTCCGGCGACTGTGCCGCGGAGAGAAGGTGCACTACGACGGACCGGCGGGCAGCTATCCGTCTTTGCGGCTCAACGACATACCCGATCAACCGGTACCCCCGGTGGTCTTTGGGGCGATCGGGCCCAAGGGTCTGGCCCTGGCGGGCACGCACTTCGACGGCGTATTGCTGCATCCCTTCTTGACCCAGGACGCGGTGCGCCGATCGGTGGAGCTCGTCCGGGACGCCGAACGGGCGGCGGGAAGGCAGGCGGGTCGCGTCAGGGTGTACGCCACCGTCGTGGTCGCGTGCGAGCTGCCCGCGGCGGAGGAGCTCGCGGTGGTGGGCGCGCGGGCGGTGACGTACTACCAGATTCCTGGATTCGGAGAGCGGCTGGCGGCCGTCAACGGTTGGGATCCGGAACCGTTGAGCAGGTTACGTTCTCATCCGTTGCTCGCCGGGGTCAGGGGTGCGGCGGACTCCGTGCTCACCCGGGACGACTTGGTCGAGGTCGCCTCGGTAATGCCCCCGGCATGGACGCGCGACGCGGCGGCGGTCGGATCGGCACGGCACTGCCATGAGGCGTTCGAACGCTACCGCGAGGCGGGCGCCGATGAACTGGTCCTGCACGGCAGCACGCCTGGTCAGCTTCAACCGCTCTTCACGCCGCCCGGCTGAACCCCACTTCGGCGAATCAGTTAAACATTGAGCGGATTACTCTAGACTGCGGCCATGGATCTGAAACTCCAACGCATCGCCGCGTGGGGCGGCATCGCCATGCTCGCCCTATTCTTCGTCTTCTTCATGCTGATCGCGAAGCTCATCCCGCCGCTCTCGCCGACCTCGAGCGCGCAGGAGATCACCGACTTCCTCATCGCCAACAAGCTGAGGGTGCGGTTGGGCCTTGCGTTGAGCCTTCTCGCGGCTTGTGTCGCGCTGCCGTTCCTTGCCACGATCTGTTTGCGGGTGCGTCGGGTCGAGGGCAAATGGGGCGTGCTGTCGGTGACTCAGATCTTCGCCGGGGTCATCTTCGTGCCGGGCTTCCTCTTCCCGATGATGGTGTTGGCCGCCGCGGCTTTTCGTCCCGAACAGCGCGATCCCGGGATCACCCAGGCCCTGAACGACGTCTTCTGGTTGATGTTCGTCGGGATCGTCGGAACTCTGGTGGTGCAGGCCCTGGTCCTCACTACGGAGTCGTTTGTCGACCGAACGGATCCCCCGACATTCCGGAGGTGGTTCGGCTATCTCAATGCGTGGTACGCATTGCTCGCGCTGCCAGGCGGGGCGGTGATGATCTTCAATGAAGGCCCGCTCGCGTGGAATGGCGTGTTCGCCTTCTGGATTCCGCTGGTGGCGTTTAGCGGCTGGATCATTGTGGTGACCGCGGTGATGCTCCGTTCGATCAGCGCGGAGCAGGCCGCCGATCGACCGTTGACGACCGCGGCGTCGTGACCGTCGGCGCACCGACTGCCGCCGCGACGACGCGGCCGGTTCCCGGCGAGAACGGCACCTGGGTCTTCCTGTTCGGCGACATGCTGGTCTTCGGCACGTTCTTCGCCACCTTCATGGTCGAGCGGGCCAAGGCGCCTGAGATCTTCGATGTATCAAGAAAGACGCTGCACATCGGTGTCGGGCTCACCAACACCCTGGTACTGCTGACCAGTTCGTTGTGTGTGGTCGTCGCACTGGGTGCGTTACGGTCGGGTGCACACCGCATCGCGCGCTCGGCCGTACTGGCGGCAATGCTCTGTGGCGGAACCTTCCTCCTGCTCAAAGTCTTTGAATACCACTCGCTGGTGATCGCCGGTCACGGCGCCGGTGCCAACCATTTCTACCTGTACTACTTCATCCTCACCGGTGTGCACCTGTTCCACGTCTGCGTCGGCATGGCGGTGCTCGCGTTCCTGCTCACCCAGATCCGGCAGCGCGACATCAGTGAAACCCGGATGGCGGTGGTGGAGGGCGGGGCCTGCTTCTGGCATCTGGTCGACCTGTTGTGGATCGTGCTGTTCCCGTTGCTATACCTGGTGGCCTGATGTCGGGACCTTCCGCGCTCGCGTTCGCGCGTGGCCGCGCCGGTGTGTCCTGGCTGGTGCTGATCGCAGCAACACTGTTGTCCTACGCGCTGGGCGCCGACCACGGCGTCGGATCGGTGGTCGTGGTGGTGGTGCTCGGAATCGCCACGGTCAAGGTCAGGCTGATCGGGCTCGACTTCATGGAACTCCGCAGCGCGCCAATACCATTGCGGGCCGTGTTCGAAGGATATTGCCTTGGACTGTGGGCCGTGCTGTC
>JAOPUT010000279.1 GCA_025963385.1 Mycobacterium sp. | reverse complement strand
ACATCATCCAGCTGGTACTGGACTGCCAGAAGAAGCGGTCCTCCGGCTTCAGATCCAGTTGCAGGCTCAGGTATTTCACGTGCTCGAGCAGCACGCCGCCGTGACCGTGCACGATGCCCTTTGGCGTACCCGTGGTGCCGGACGAGAACAGCACCCACAGCGGGTGGTCGAACGGGACGGCGGTGATCTCGAGCTCGACGCCGGCGCCACGCTCGAGCACCTCCGACCACGGGGTGGTCCCGTCGACCGGCTCACCGAGGCGCGGCACCAACACCGTGGACTTCAACGTGGTTAGCTGCGAACGGATCTCGGCGAGCTCGGCATGACGGTCGCGTCGCTTGCCCGCGTAGACCGATCCGTCGCTAGCCACCAGGACGGTGGGCTCCAACTGCCCCAGCCTGGCGACGACGCCACTGACGGCGAGATCCTGATTGCACACCGCCCAGGTGGCGCCGACACTCGCCGCACCGAGGAACGCCACCACGGCCTCGCCGATGTTCGGCAGGTATCCGACGACGCGGTCACCCGGACCGACGCCGAGCTCGCGCAGATACGCCGCGAACGCCGCGGTCTCCTCTCGGAGCCGGGCCCACGACCACTCCGTCGCGCCGTCCTCACCCGCCACCACCATGGCGGGCCGGTCATCACTGGCGTACCGGAAGGTCTGTGTGACGTAGTTCAGCGTGGCACCCGGAAACCATTGCGCCCCAGGCATTTCAGCGCTTCCGAGAGCGGCGGTCGGGGCGGTGTCGGCCTGGATGTCGAAGTAGTTCCAGACGGCGTCCCAGAACCAGTCGAGGTCGGCGACGGACGCCGCCCACAGCGCGTGGTAGTCGGCGAACTCACCCCGCCCGGTATCGGACAACCACGCCAGGAAGCGCGTCAGGTTGGCGTCGTCGATGGTCTGCTGATCGGGGGTCCAGCCTCCCGACAACTGATCGGCAAGGGTCACTGCGCGCCGTTCTCCTCAGTGGGTTCCGGTACTTCCAATGCGAGCTGTCCTTCGGGCGTCTCCTCGGCGACCGTGTAGGCGGCCTCCATCAGCATCCAACCCGAGACCTGTACGGACATATCGCGTTCCGGAATCTCGGACGCGTTGACCGCGCCCTCGACGAACTGCGCGTCCTTGCCGCCGGCCTTGGGCAGTTCCGCCGTGCGGTCCCAGAACGCCGCGAACAGCGGAAGGCCGTCGACGGTCTGCCGGTTGTCCCATGCCGACTTGGCCGACTTGAGCACCAGTTCCTTGGCGGTGGCGCGCGCCGCGGTGTCCTCGGGGGTCTCCTCGGGCAACTGGGTGGCCGCCAGCGCGAGGTAGCGCGCCAGGATGCCGTTGAAGAGTCCGCCGTCTCCGCCACCGGCGCCCTGGATGATGCCGCCGGGAGCCATGTTGTCCGCGATCGCGGTGATCAGCCGACGCGCACGCTCGGGATGCCTGAGGTCCGTGGTGCGGGTGGCCAGTTCGACCTCGAGGCCGAGGACGACGCCCTGGCAGTAGGTGTACTGCGCGCGCACCAGCGAACCGCCCTTGATGCCGTCGAACACCAGATGGGTGTCCGGGTCGATCAGGGTCTCGTCGATCCAGTCGGCCATCTGCTGGGCGCGGCGCAGCCGGTCGTAGCGGGCGAGGAAGATGCCCGCTGGCCCGTTGGCTGGCGCGTTGAAGAACTGATCCTGCTTGCGCCAGGGGATGCCGCCGCCGTCTTCGGGCACCCACGCGTTGAGGAACTGGTCGGCCAGCTTGTCGAGTGCCTTGGGGTGCTCGACCCCCGCCACGGAGCCGGCCCGCTCCAGTGCCAGCGCCAGCCATGCCATGTCGTCGTAGTAGTCGTTGACCCACTTGCCGGTGTTGCGCCACTTGTGCCCGCGGATTTGGTGCTCGATCGTCACCTTGCGCTCGGGTTGCGGGTCGCGCGCCTGGGCGTCGACCAGGCAGTCGAGGAGGTGGGCCTGCCACCAGTAGTTCCAGTTGCGAAACGCCAGATCCTTCTTGGACGGCGGCCACGCGCACACTCCGAGTTGGGTTCCCGGCAGCCGCCAGAGCTTCCGGTAGTGCCGTTTTGCGATCGCGGCTTCCGCGCTGGCCGCACGATTGGCCCACAGCTGATCCATGGTGTTGATCCTGCCCTACCAGGCGCGCGAAGTGTCGGCATGCGTCGCGATCCAGGCGTGCATCGCGATGCCCGCGGCGACGGCGGCATTGATGCTGCGCGTCGAGCCGAACTGGGCGATGGACACCGTCTTGCAGGAACCGAGTCGCGCCGCATCACTGATGCCTGGACCCTCCTGCCCGAAGATCAGTAGACAGTTGCGCGGCAGGCGCGTGTGCTCGAGGCGGGCGGCGCCGGGCACGTTGTCCACCGCGACCACATCGAGGCTTTGCTCGGCGGCGAACGCCAGCAGCTCGGCCGTGGTGTCGTGGTGCCGCAGACGCTGATAGCGGTCGGTGACCATGGCGCCGCGACGATTCCACCGCCGTCGCCCGACGATGTGCACGGTGTCGACGGCAAAGGCGTTGGCGGTGCGGACCACGGTGCCGATGTTGGCGTCGTTGCCGAAGTTCTCGATCGCGATGTGCAGCGGGTGCCGCCGGGTGTCGATGTCGGCGATGATCGCTGCGCGCGTCCAGTAGCGGTATGCGTCGACGACGTTGCGGGTATCGCCGTCGCGCAACAACTCCTGGTCATAGCGCGGGTCGTCGGGCAGCGGGCCTGGCCATGGGCCGACACCGGGCGCGGTCCCCCACTCCGTGGGACCTGCGTCGACGTCGCCGCCGGGGCGGCTCCGGTGCGGCGGCGTCACGTCGTCGTCCAGAGGGCGGCGTGGGTGCCGACCACCGCCACGGTGGCGTAGAGCAGCGCCTGGTTGATCTCGCCCTGGGTGCACAATGATCCCCGCACGGAGACCGCGTCCAAGGAGGAGTCGGGCAGCACCAGCACCGAGGCGCCGTACACCGAGCACGCGTACGACAGGCCCTTGCCTGGCAGCGTTGGGGTCACCTGCACCATGAGGGGTCCCCCGCGCCGGATCGAGTCGTCGCGGTATCGGGAGGCCAGCCCGCTGATGTCGAGCCCGAGCAGCATGTAGCCGTTTCCGGTGAAGGCGTTCGGCTCGCCGAGCGCGGTCGGCATCAGTTGCGACCCGTCCGCTTGGAAGGCGTCGACGCTGGTGGACTTCAGCACCAGACCCGTCTCGGTGTCGGGAGTGGGGTTCAGCCCGACGGGGAACGACGCCCCGTAGGCGGCGATGGTGCCGGGGATCCGGTCCTGTGGCGAGTAGACGTACACCCCGCGCACCTGCGTCTGATCGCGCAGCGGGCCCAAACACACTGTGCCGGAGACCTTGTCGGGATTGGGCGAGACGGCCGGCTGCAGGTTCAGGTTCGTCACGCCGCTGCAGCTGCCCACCGCGGTGCTCTCGATCGGATGGGCCAACGCACCGTAGAGACCGAACCGGAGGGCCTCGGCCCTGGCATGCGGACCGCCGGGCTGCGACGGTGACGCGTCGACGTCGATCAGCACGTAGTCGCCGTCGAAGCGGAGGTTCGACGCCGAGACGTTCCAGCCGAGCACCGCCAGCGACTCGCCGATCTTGGCGCCCTGGGTGCCGTAGGGGCTGGGCTGCGGATCACTCGAGCACGCCACCAGGATGGCCAACAGCACGGCCAACGGCGCTGCGAGCAGTGCGCGCACTCAGGTCCGTCCACGGCCGCGGCCGACGACCCTGGTCGCCGCGCGCACCAGACTCCGCGGCACCATCCGGCCCGCCGTGGTGAGGACCTTGTACTGAAGGCCGGGGACGATGACGACCTGCCCCTTGGCGACGTCGGCGAGGCAGTCGCGCACGACGTCGGCGACCTCGAGCCAGAGCACCGACGGGGTGCCCTCCATGTCGATGCCCGCGCGCTCGTGGAACTCGGTGCGGACGAAGCCGGGGCACAGCGCGTGCACGCCGACGCCCGTGTCACCGAGACCGTTGGCCAGCCCTTCGGAGAACGAGATGACCCACGCCTTGGACGCCGAGTAGGTGGACCCGCGACCGGGCAGCAGTCCCGCGACGCTGGCCACGTTGATGACGGTGCCCGTGCCTGCGGCGATCATCGGAGGGAGCGCGGCGTGCGTCAGTTGCATGACGGCGGTGACGTTGACGTCGAGTTGCGACTGCAGGACCTCGAAGTCAGCGCTCCAGAATTCGCCTGCCGTACCGAAACCCGCGTTGTTCACCAGGACCTGAACACCCGACGCGAGTCTCTCGGCGACCTTCGCGCGGTCGGCGGCGACGGCCAGATCTGCGGCAAGCACCTCGACCTCTGCGCCTGCTTCGTCGTGAAGTTCGGCCGCCAGCCGTTCCAGCCGTGTGACGTCACGAGCCACCAGCACGAGGTCGTGACCATCGAGGGCGTAGCGGCGGGCGAATCCCGTTCCCAATCCAGACGTCGGTCCGGTGATCAGTGCAACGGGGCGTGACATGCCGACAGGGTACTCAACGGCCCTGGGGCGCTTCAGCTAGCGCTGATAGTGCGGCGACTGACGCCCGTTGCGGACCGGAGGGCGCTGCTGGGTGTACCGGCCGACGTCGCCGCGCGTGGGCGGGGCATCCGTGCGGCCCGCGGGCAGTTCGGCCGGGCGGGGTGCCAGCGGACGGCTCGGTGAGCCACCGCGCCTGGCGATCGCCTGACCCGCGACGCCGTTCTGGCCCGGCTGCGGGATGGGCGGCAGCACGCGAAGCAGATCGTTGAACTGCCGCACGGTGAGCAGACCTTCGTCCCACTGGGCGCGGGTGCTGGTGATCGGCATGCTGACGAGCGTCCAGTGCTGCTCGTTCCACATGATCTCGGCGCAGTCGGGCGCGGCGTGCGCGAACGTGACCATCCGGCGGTCACACGCGCGGCGGGCGGCGTCGAGGTTGGTGGAGTAGACCATCCGGGGGCCGATGGCACCGAGGAGCCAGATGTCGCTCTCGCGGGGTTCCTTGATGTCCTTGAGCCGGACGTCGACCACCACGTTGGTCCCGACCTTGCGGTGGAGCGCGATGACCGTCGCCACGTCCTCGAGGTCGAAGATGAAGACGGCCTCGCCGCGAATCTGGCCGAGAACCACGTTCTTGGCAGAAACGTCGCCGACAGTGGACATGATGCCGCGCTTCCAGCGCTTCACGATCTCGGTCGACTCGTGCTCGTAGTCGAAGCCGTGCGACTTGGCCCACGACTTGCGACGCCTGCCGAGTCCGCGGCGTTTGTCGAGGTCCACGTACAACAAGACCGCCGCACCCACGAAACAGAGTGCGGACAACGTGAACCAGAGCGGGACCATTGAGCCCCAGCCTACTTGTTGGTAGCGGTTTCGCCCGAACTCGAATGGATCACAACCCGGTCACATCGCTCGCTGAACCGCGTGCAGACGCAAATGTCCCCGACGCGCCGGGCGCCGGAGAACACTTGCGTCTGCTCGCGGGAAGGCGTCAGCCCAGGATCAGCGAGTCACCGTCGGGTGACACGTTCACCGGGACCACGTCACCGTCGTAGACCTCGCCGGCCAGCAGCATCTTCGCCAGCTGGTCACCGATGGCCTGCTGCACCAGCCGACGCAGCGGACGTGCACCGTAGAGCGGGTCGAACCCGCGGTCGGCCAACCATTGCTTGGCGGGCAGCGACACCGCGAGGACGAGCCGCCGTTGCGCCAGCCGCTTCTGCAGCTGCTCCAGCTGGATGTCGACGATCCTGACGAGCTCGTCGGGTTGCAACGAGTCGAACAGCAGCACGTCGTCGAGTCGGTTGATGAACTCCGGCTTGAACGCTGCGCGCACCGCCGCCATCACCTGCTCCTCGCTGCCGCCCGCTCCGAGGTTGGAGGTGAGGATGAGAATGGTGTTGCGGAAGTCGACCGTGCGTCCCTGACCGTCGGTCAACCTGCCTTCGTCGAGCACCGCAAGCAGCACGTCGAACACGTCGGGGTGGGCCTTCTCGACCTCGTCGAACAGCACCACCGTGTACGGGCGTCGCCGGACGGCCTCGGTCAGCTGGCCGCCTTGGTCGTAGCCGATGTAGCCGGGAGGCGCACCGACCAGGCGGGCCACCGAGTGCTTCTCGCCGTACTCACTCATGTCGATGCGGACCATCGCGCGCTCGTCGTCGAACAGGAAGTCCGCCAGCGCCTTGGCCAGCTCCGTCTTGCCGACGCCGGTCGGACCCAGGAACAGGAACGAGCCGGTGGGCCGGTTGGGGTCGGCGACCCCAGCCCGGCTACGCCGGACCGCGTCGGAGACCGCCTCGATGGCCTTGCGCTGGCCGACGACGCGCTTGCCGAGTTCGTCCTCCATCCGCAGCAGCTTGGCGGACTCGCCTTCGAGCATCCGGCCCGCAGGGATGCCGGTCCACGCCGCCACCACGTCGGCGATGTCGTCGGGCCCGACCTCCTCCTTGAGCATGACGTTCTCCTGCGCCTGCGCTTGCGGCAGTGCGGCGTCGAGCTTCTTCTCGATCTCGGGGATCCGCCCGTACCGCAGCTCGGCCGCCTTGGCCAGGTCGCCGTCGCGCTCGGCGCGCTCGGACTCACCGCGCAGCGTGTCGAGCTGCTCCTTGAGATCGCGGACGACGTCGATGGCCCCCTTCTCGTTCTGCCAGCGGGTGGTGAGCTCGGAGAGCTGTTCCTTCTTGTCGGCCAGTTCGGCGCGCAATTTCTCCAGACGATCCACGGACGCTGCGTCTTGTTCCTTGGCCAGCGCCATCTCCTCGATCTCGAGGCGACGCACCAGCCGCTCGACCTCGTCGACCTCGACGGGCCGGGAGTCGATCTCCATGCGCAGCCGCGAGCCGGCCTCGTCGACCAGGTCGATGGCCTTGTCGGGCAGGAAGCGCGAGGTGATGTAGCGGTCGGACAGCGTGGCCGCGGCGACGAGCGCGGAGTCGGTGATGCGCACGCCGTGGTGCACCTCGTAGCGGTCCTTGAGCCCGCGCAGGATGCCGACGGTGTCCTCCACGGACGGTTCGCCGATCAGGACCTGCTGGAAGCGGCGTTCCAACGCGGCGTCCTTCTCGATGTACTTGCGGTACTCCTCGAGCGTGGTGGCGCCCACCATGCGCAGCTCACCGCGGGCGAGCATGGGCTTGATCATGTTGCCCGCGTCCATCGCTCCCTCGCCGCTGGCCCCCGCCCCGACGATGGTGTGCAGCTCGTCGATGAACGTGATGACCTGGCCTGCCGAGTTCTTGATGTCGTCGAGCACGGCCTTGAGGCGTTCCTCGAACTCGCCGCGGTACTTGGCGCCCGCGACCATCGAGCCCAGGTCCAGGGAGACGACGGTCTTGTCGCGCAGGCTCTCGGGGACGTCGCCCTCGATGATGCGCTGGGCCAGACCCTCCACGATGGCGGTCTTGCCGACGCCCGGCTCGCCGATGAGGACGGGGTTGTTCTTCGTGCGACGGCTCAGCACCTGTACGACGCGCCGGATCTCGGTATCGCGGCCGATCACCGGGTCGAGCTTGCCCTCGCGTGCCCTTGCGGTGAGATCGGTGGAGTACTTCTCCAGCGCCTGGTAGGAACCCTCGGGGTCGGGGCTGGTGACGCGGGCACTGCCGCGCACCTTGGTGAACGCCTCGCGCAACGCCTGGGGTGACGCGCCGTGGCCCGTCAGCAGCTTCGCGACGTCGGAGTCGCCGGCCGGAGTGGAGCCTGCGGAACGACCAGAACCTCCGGCGAGACCGACGAGCAGGTGTTCGGTGGAGACGTATTCGTCGTCCATCTCGGTGGCGAGCTGCTGCGCCGCGGTGATCGCCGCGAGTGACTCACGCGAGAGCTGCGGGGTCGAGTTGGCCCCGCTGACCTTCGGGAGCCGTTCGACGAGGCCAGCTGCTTCGTTCCGGATGATCGCGGGATCAACGCCGACGGCCTCGAGTAGGGGCGCGGCGATCCCGTCGTTCTGGGTGAGCAGCGCCATCAACAAGTGGGCGGGCCGGATCTCCGGGTTGCCTGCGGCAGTGGCCGCCTGCAACGCCGAGGTCAGCGCCGCCTGGGTCTTCGTGGTCGGGTTGAACGAGTCCACGACACCTCCATTTCAGTTTGCGAAAATGTTTCTCGGCTTCTGCAACGTCGTCAATGTTGAGCCTGTTCCGCTCAACTTAGTGAATTTTTGGCGCGATGGCCAGGCCCCTTGGCTCCGAATGCCTCACGAGTCCGTGGCGATCAGCTCGCGTGGTCCCAGAACTGCAGCCACTTGACCGACGCGAACACCGCCGGCGTCAGCGCGTAGAGGACCACCACGACCACCGCAAGCACCCCGCATCGCGGTTGCGGGCGCCTCGTCGATCGATTTGCTGCAACCCCGTGGGCGAGCTTCGCAAACACAGCGGGGAAACCACCGGTCACTGACCTCATCGGTGATCCGGCCACGTTCCATACAGCGAACCTTCAGATCGTCGAGTAATTTTCCCCACAGGCGATTGGGTTTGCCAACCTCACCATCGAGGAGTACCTGGGTGACCTAGAGTCAGCGGGTCGACGGAAACCGGGGGCGCACATGGACATCACCACGATCACCGACGTCATCCGGGAACCCGTCGACCCGCCTGGACCGATGTGGCGTCCCGGCGACGCCTGGCTGGCAGGCGGAACGTGGCTGTTCTCGGACAGGCAACCCGAGCTGCGCAGGCTCATCGATCTGGTGCCGCTGGGCTGGCACAGCCTGGTGGCCGACGATTCGGGTCTCGAGATCGGTGCGATGTGCACGATCCGTGACCTCTATGCGTTCTCGGCGCCGGCCGACTGGCGTGCTGCGCCGCTGCTGCCCATCAGCTGTGAGGCCTTCCTGGCGTCCTTCAAGGTCTGGAACACGGCGACCGTCGGCGGCAACATCTGCATGTCGTTACCGGCAGGTCCCATGATCACGGTGACGGTGGCGTTGGAGGCGACGTACACGCTCCTGAGCACCACCGGCCGCGAACGCGTGGTCGACGCAGGCGACTTCGTGACGGGCAACCACGAGAACCTTCTGGGACCGGGAGAGTTGTTGCGCAGTATCCACATACCGGTGAGCGCCCTCCGCAAGCGCCATGCCCATCGACGCTTCACACTCACCAAGATGGGTCGTTCGACCATCTTCATGATCGGCACCCAGCGCCCCGGCGGCGACGACCTGCAGCTGACCATCACGGCGGGCACCACGCACCCGGTGCGGTTGTCGTTCGACACCATGCCCACCGCCGCGGCGCTGCAGCACCTGATCGACTCGATCAGTGACGACGTCTGGTTCGACGACCCCAACGGCAGCCCCGACCATCGGCGTCATCTGTCCAAGCACTATGCCGAGGAGATCCGCAGCGAGCTCGAGGCGGGAGCCCGGTCATGACCTACACCGTGAACGGCCGGCCCTTCGAGCAGGAGCCCGACCCCGGCCAGTGTCTGCGCACCTTCGTCCGCTCGCTGGGTTGGCACGGCGTCAAGAAGGGTTGCGACGCAGGCGATTGCGGTGCATGCACGGTCTGGCTGGACGGCACGCCGGTGCACAGTTGCATCACCCCTGCGTTCCGGGCCGACGGCCGAGAGGTCACCACCATCGAAGGCCTCGGCACTCCTGAGAACCTGCACCCCGTGCAGAAGCAGTTCCGCGACGCCCCTGGCTTCCAGTGCGGGTTCTGCACCGCCGGGATGATCATGACGTCGGCGACGCTCACCGAGACCCAGAAGGAGGACCTTCCCCGCGCTTTGAAGGGAAACCTCTGCCGCTGCACCGGTTATCGCGCCATCGAGGACGCCGTGAAGGGAGTCCGCGCCATCGCGGAGGCCGAGCCCGGGCAGGCGGTCGGCACCAGCGTCGGCGCGCCCGCCGCCACCGGTGTCGTCACGGGCACCGCCGAGTTCACCATGGACACCGAGATGGCGGGGATGCTGCATCTGAAGGTGCTGCACTCCCCGCACGCGCACGCCCGCATCGTCTCGATCGACAAGACGGCCGCACTCGCCGTGCCCGGCGTGCATCGCGTCTACACGTGGGAGGACGTCCCGCGGAAGCGCTACAGCACCGCGATCCACACCGATCACCTGGTGGATCCCGACGACACCTACATGCTCGACAACGTCGTTCGTTTCGCGGGCCAGCGAGTGGTGGCCGTGCTGGCCGACTCGATACGCGCCGCCGAGGAGGGCGTCCGGAAGGTGGTCGTGGAGTACGAGGTGCTCCCCGCCGTCTTCGATCCCGAGGAGGCGATGGCGGACGGTGCACCACAGCTGCACACCTACGAGGATCCCTTCGCCCACGACAAGGACCACAACGTCCTGCTCGAGTTGCACGGTGAGATCGGCGATCTGGAGGCGGGTTTGGCCGAGGCCGACGTCATCCACCAGGCCACGTACGTCTCACCGCGGGTGCAGCACGCACATCTGGAGACGCACGGCACCATCGCGTGGATGGAGGACGGCAGGCTCAACGTGCGGACCGCGTCGCAGTCACCGTCGGTCGCGAAACTGAAACTGTCCCATCTGTTCAGCTTGCGCCCCGATCAGCTGCGGGTCTTCTGCGTGCGCGTCGGGGGCGGGTTCGGTGGCAAGCAGGAGCTGATCTCCGAGGACCTCCCGGCGCTGGCGACGCTCGACACCGGACGGCCGGTGTCCTTCGAGTTCACCCGCGAGGAGGAGTTCACCACCGCCTCGCCGCGGCACCCGATGAAGGTGACGGTGACGCTGGGCGCGAAGGCGGACGGCACGCTGACGGCGTTCGGCTACCGCAACGTGTCCAACACCGGCGCCTACGGCAATCACGGCGGCGAGACGTTGTTCGCCGCGGGCGCCGCGATTGCGCTCTACCGTTGTGCCAACAAGAAGTTCGACGCGTGGTCGGTGTACACCAACACCGTGCCGAGCGGCGCCCTACGCGGCTACGGCATGACGCAGCCGGGTTACGCCGTCGAGTGCGCGATCCACGAGCTGGCGGTCAAACTGGGCATGGACCCGATGGACTTACGCCGCCGCAACGTCGTCCGCCCTGGCGATGCCCTGCTCGCGCTCGCCGATCACGCCGACGACGTGGAGTTCACCGAGGACGGCATCACCGAATGCATCGACCTGGTGGACGAGGCACTGCGCCTCGACGACAGTGGCAACGACCTCGGCGACGACTGGCTCGTCGGGGTGGGTGCGGCGACCTCGCTGCACGAGACGGCGCCGCCGACCGATCACGTCTCCGATGCCTGGGCGACGCTGTCCGACGACGGGACCTACGAGATCGCGGTCGGCACGGTCGAATTCGGCGAGGGCACGTCCACCGTGCACGTGCAGATCGCGGCGACCAATCTGGGCACCACGCCGAACCGGATCCGTCTGGTGCAATCCGATACGGACAGGACGGGTTTCGACACCGGCGCCTTCGCCAGTGCTGGCATGTTCGTGGCAGGCAACGCGGTCAACTACGCCACGGTGGCCCTGCGCAAGCGCATCCTCGGCTTCGCGGCGAGGACCACCGGCGTCGACGTCGCCGACTGCGCGATGGACGACGACGGCGTGGTGTGTGGCGACCGCCGACTCACGCTGACCGAACTCCTCGAAGCGGCGCGCGGGCGCGGCATCCGGTTCGCCGAGTCGCGCAAGGCCTATGGTTCCCCGCGTAGCGTCACGTCCAACAGCCACGGCTTCCGGATCGCGGTACACCGGGTCACGGGTGAGATCCGGATCCTGTACAGCGTGCACGCCACCGACGCAGGCGTGGTGATCAACCCGGCGCAGGTGCGCGGCCAGGTCGACGGCGGTGTCGCCATGGGCATCGGTTTCGCGTTGACGGAGAACTTCCACGTCGACGACCAAGGCGTGATGGTCAACCCGAACCTGCGCAACTACCGCATCCCGACCTACGCCGACGTCCCCCGCACGGAGCTGCTCCTGGTGACGTCGACGGACTCGGTGGGGCCGATGAAGGCCAAGGGCATGGCGGAGTGCTGTATCAACCCCGTCGCGCCTGCGCTTGCCAACGCACTCGAGGACGCGACGGGCGTGCGCTACCGGGACCTACCGTTCACTCCCGAGCGCATCTACCGCCGACTGCCGTCGGCACTTCCGATCCCCACCGCGTGAGAAGGGCCATGGACTCCCGGAAATCGACGGACACCGCCGCCACGGTCATCATCGGTCAGAAGGTACGACGCGGCTACGAGCGGGAGTTCGAGGCCTGGCAGCTGGACATGAACTCGCGCGCCGCGGCGTATCCGGGTTTCCTTGGCGCCGAGATCAATCCGCCGACCGCGGTGCAGTCCGACTGGGTGGTGGTGTTCCGGTTCGACTCGATCGCCCACGTGCAGGCGTGGATCAACAG
This sequence comes from Mycobacterium sp., assembly GCA_025963385.1. Lineage (GTDB taxonomy): Bacteria > Actinomycetota > Actinomycetes > Mycobacteriales > Mycobacteriaceae > Mycobacterium. The sequence continues at coordinate 9,579 of JAOPUT010000279.1, read as the reverse complement.
CTCGACCCGTCAGGAGATGCTGGCCGACGGCGAGAGGTTCTTCGAGGGTCCGGGGACCCAGCAGGTGATCAGCGGGGGAGCCCGGCCGAACGATCCGCTCGTCACCGTCGTCGTGACCCACCGCGTGAGCCCTGACCACGTCGCGGACTTCCTGGCGTGGCAGGAGCGACTTCGGTTGGCAGAGAGCATGTTCGACGGCTTTCGCGGGACGGAGATCTTCCGTCCGGTCGAGGGCATCCAGGACGAGTGGACCACGCTCTACCGCTTCGAAAACGAGGCGGACCTGGAGAAGTGGCTGGTCTCCGATCAACGTCGGGAGCTGCTGGCCGAGGGAGACAAGTTCGCCGACTTCCACTCGCGCACCATCGACAACTCGTTCGGAAGTTGGTTCGCCTTCGACGACAACGGCCAGGAGGCCCCGCCGCCATCGGACACCAAGACGTCGCTCGCGGTGTGGATGGGCCTCTACCCGACGGTGGTGTTCCTGACGCTCGCGCTGTCACCGCTGCACATGCCGCTCTGGCTGGGCATGTTGGTCGGAAACCTGTTGTCCAGCTTCGCGATGAGCTTCGTGGCGATGCCGTACTACGTCAACCCGCTGCTCAAGCGCTGGCTGCGTCCGCCACCGACGGCCCCGAGGGTGCGCTCCTATTGGCAGGGCATCGGCATCATCGCCGCCCTCAACCTGTTCTGGGTGGTGGTGTTCTACCTCGGCACGAAGGTCATCTGGCACCTGCCATGAGCGCCTACCTGGCGGCGAGCGGGGCTGCCGGTGTCAGTCCGGGTATCGCGGGCAGCGTGGTCACCAGCTTGGGGGCGAGCGTCGTCGCCTCGGGAGTCTTGCGCTCCAGGGTGTACTTGCGCACCTGCGTCGCTCCCGCGACGAGGACGTCCGCGCCGACGGTGGTGCTCGTCGCGGCGACGGCGACTCCGCGGCCGCCGGGGAACGGTGCGAATGACGCGATCTGCGCGTACCTGGCGTTCTCCTCGTGGTGGTTCGGGTCGTCCAGATAGATCGACGGCTGCCCGTCCAGCAGCGACCCGGACGACCACACCCGCACCGTGCCGTCACCAGCGAGTTGACCGGTGACGATGCTCTTCGCGCCGCCCTCGGCGCCGGCCACCCAGCCTGCCGACAATGACACGCCACCCGTGTATCCCTCGTCATACGTCATGAACTGTGATGTCATCCTCGGCTCGTTCGGCTTGGTCGAATGTCCCTGCGTGGCCGTGCCGTTGGCGCGCGCACGTGCCGTCGGCTCGTACAGGTCGTAGCGGAAGGTCTTGACCAGCGGCGCCTCCCCCGCCCCTGGCGCCGTGACGATGCTCTCGCGACCCGAACCCGACTCGACCATTCCCGTGGCCAGCGTCACGCCCGACTCGGAGCCGGGGTAGGGCGTGAACGCGGAGAACACGTCGGGTGCCCTGCCGGATTCGCCGGGCAGGCTCGACGAGAAGACCTTGATCTGCGACTCCATCCCCGGACCGGAGCCCACGATGATGTTGTCCGCCAAAGCATTTCCGTCGATGTCGGCACCCGCGACCGTCACCCCTCCGGTGAAGTCCGCGTCGAACGGGGCAAACCGGGCCAGCTCGGTCTTGAACACTCCGTCCCTGGTGTTGTTGCCGTCGTACGCGACCACTTGCGACGCGACCCCCTTGCCGGTGCCGACGATCAGGTCGAGGATCCCGTCACCGTTGACGTCGGACATCGCCACCGACGGGGTGCCCTCGAAGTCGGGGAACGGGAACACGGTCTGGAGGACCTTGTCGCCATTGGCATCTCGCACCTGGACGGAAGCGGGCTTGCCGTTGGACCCTGGCACCGCCACCGCGTACGTCGACACCTCTGGGATGACGTTGATGGTGGCCATCAGTCCGTTGTCCTCGTGGTTCAGCCGGTGGCAATGGATGACGTAGGTGCCGACGAATTCGAGGAACTCCTGGCGCAGGGTCAGCGACGCCGGGGTACTCACCACGTGCCGGTCGTCGAAGATCGGTGCCGGGACGTTGACGTTGTCGACCCCCCACGGCTGCATCCCCGTCTTGCCACGGTTCGGGTCGTCGATGGCCGTCACCTGAAAGTCGTTGACGTGGATGTGCATTGGATGGGCATCGTTGTTGAAGTTGGTGATCCGCCATTCCTCGACGGAGTTGAGGCGCGGCTGGATCAGCGGCACGTTCGGGAACGCACTGGGATCGAACATGTAGATGACGGCCTTGGGATCGTTGTTGCTGGCCTTGTCGCCCCCGATCGTGTCGCTGATCGTCAGCGCGCGGGTGACGGCCGGTGTCATCACCGACGTGTCCACGAATGACGTGTACGCGTCCAGGTTCTGCCCAGGCTCGAAGTCCGTGGTCCTGCCCTGGCCGCTGGTGTCCGGCGTGGCTCGGATCAGGGTCTGGGTCGGGAAGATGAAGAACCCGTCGGCATAGCTGATGTACTTCGGGTCCACCGACAACTTGCCGAGCACCGCAGGCGGTCTGTCGGTACCGTCGCTCGTGTACATCACGCCGGGGTCGGTGACCTCCTTGGCCTTCGGGTCCGGTGGGAACTCGAGCACCAGGTCGCCCTTCTCTGGCATGGTGACCGCGATCGCGTACCGCGACGCCGGTGGCACGTCGAGTGTCGTGCCGTCCCCGTAGACGGGCCTACCGACCTGCGTGTACGGGTTGCCGTCCTGTCCGACGATGGCGAACTTCGGATGGTTTCCCGTCGCCGTCTCGGTCAATCTGAGCGTCATGTAGGCGATGTCACTGATGTTGGCCACCACCCAGATCTCGGTTTGACCCGGTTTGATCTTGAGCTCTGGCTGGAACTGGCCGTTGACGGTGAACTGCACGTCGCGCTGGTTCTCCGGCAGCGTCGGATCCTCGGCGACCTTCTGGGTCGGGCCGTCGAACGCGATGAGGTTCGACGGCATGAACTGGGTTTGGCCGCGGTTGTTGTGCGGAGACAACGGACCGGACCACCATGGCGTGACGTACTTCGCGCCCTTGGCGGTGTCGCGGATGTTCACCGGCGCCAGGCTCGGCTGGTAGGTGCCGTCCGCCAACTGGTTGCCCTCGGGTGGTTTCAGCGTGCTGACGAACTGCGGCCAGCTGTAGTTGTTCAGCTGATGGCCCCTGCCGTTGCGGTCGAACACGTAGTTGTACTGAATCGCCATGTCGCGCACCGGAATGTCGTTCTTCGTGACGAGCGGCAGATTGCCGTCGGGCCGCCCGATCTCGAGCAGCCCCGCCAGCCCGAAGTACGTCTGCTGCGCGGTCATCGTGTGTCGGTGGCTGTGGTACCAGTAGAGCCCGTTGGGCATGGTCTTGGGCACGTCGTAGGTGTATGTGTTGCCCATGCCTGCGGGGATGGAGAGCAACACGTTGTCGGCGTTGCCCGATGGGCTGACGTGCAGTCCGTGGGTGTGCAGGTTCAGCGGCGACTCGGTGAGCGTCGGCGGGTAGACGGGCACCTCACCGCCCCTCGGGGTCATCGCCGGGTCGTAGTAGTCCTTGATCGTCAGGCCCTGAAGGTCGTTGTCGTAGTGGACGATCAGCCGCTCGCCGGGATCGACGCGCAGCGTCGGCGCCGGATAGAGATTGTCACCCCTGGTCGATCCGTCCGAACTCGATCCCCTGATCAGATCGAAACCGAAGACCAGGAAGTTGGTGACCGGTTTCTTGACGGTGTCGAGGTTGACGGTGCCCTGATGGGCGGACAGCCGCACCTCGAGGACGCCGTCCTTGCTCGACAGCCGCACCGGCTCGCGGAAGGGGGCCGGCCTGCCGTCGGCGCCTGCGTTCACCCCGGCCGGCGGGTTGGTCGAGATCTTGGCCTGCGACGAGCAACTCGTCCCCATCGCGACCATCGCCACGACCACGGCTAGCGTCAGAACCGTTTTCGCAAATCGGAGTGCCACGGCGTACCCCTCTGCGAGACGACCAGCAAATCCTACGGGTCACGCGCAGGCTACCCAGCAAACCCCCTTTGAATTTGCGTTTCGGATAATTTCATGTCGCTAGTCCGCCATCCAGCCGGTCTGGCTTGTTACGTTACGGCGGTGCTGACCGAACTGATCCCCCTGGCGCTGGTGGTCGCGCTGTCACCGCTGTCGATCATCCCGGCGGTACTGGTGCTGCACTCGCCGCGGCCGAGGCCGACGGGACTGTCGTTCATGGTCGGCTGGATCCTCGGGCTGGCCGTGCTGACCCAGGTCTTCGTCGAGGTCTCCAGCCTGCTGGGCGGGGGGTTGGACAAGCCACCGCCGTGGGCGTCGTGGGTCCGCATCGTCGCCGGGGTGGCCCTGATCGCGTTCGGCCTGTACAAGTGGTTCACGCGCAAACGCGCCGACCATTCGCCGAAGTGGATGAGCAGCTTCGCCAAGATCACCCCGGCCAAGGCGTTCGTCACCGCGGTGGTGCTCGTCGTGGTCAACCCCAAGGTGCTGTTCATGTGTGCTGCAGCGGGTTTGGCGATCGGCACCGAGGGGCTGCACCGGGCGGGTGCCGAACTCGGCGTCCTCTACTACGTCGCGATCGCGGCGTCGACCGTGGCGCTGCCGATCCTCGGCTACGCCGTGTCCGGCAACCGCCTCGACCATGCCCTGGTCCGGCTCAAGGACTGGATGGAGGCCCAGCACGCCACCCTCGTCGCGGCGATCCTCGTCGTCCTCGGCGTCATGGTCCTCTACAAGGGCCTGCACGGCGTCTGACCTACACTCCGACAACGTGGGGCTCGACGACGGTGCGGCACTGGCGACACTGCGTGCTGCCCTCGGCTCCGACGAACTGGTCCGGCGCTTCTACACGCGCTGGTTCGCCATCGACGGTTCGGTGCGCGACCTGTTCCCGCCCGACATGGAGCACCAGCGCACCGTCTTCGCCCACGCCATGACCTGGTTGCTCGGCGAACTGATCGAACAACACGCCGAGGAGCCCGTCGCCTTCCTCGCCCAGCTGGGTCGCGATCACCGCAAATACGGTGTCACGCAACGACATTACGACAGCATGCAGAACGCGTTGATCACCACGCTGCGCAGCCACCTGATCGACCGCTGGGACGATCGGCTGGCGGACGCGTGCGAGCAGACCGTCGAGCTGACCGTCGGGATCATGCGGGGCGCGGCCGACGCCGAGAAGGGTCCGCCGTTCCGCGACGGCACCGTCGTCGAACACCTCAGGGTGACGCGCGACGTGTCGGTGATCCGCTTGCAGCTGGACGACCCGCTGTACTTCCACCCCGGCCAGTACGTCAACGTGCAGGTGCCGCAGTGGCCGCGGCGATGGCGCTACCTGAGCCCGTCGATTCCCGCCGATCGCAGCGGTGCCATCGAGTTCCACGTGCGTTCGGTCACCGGCGGCATGGTCAGCACCGCCATCGTCGGCGAGACCAAGGTGGGAGACCGGTGGCGGCTGTCCAACCCGCACGGGGCGATGCACGTCGACCGCAGTGGCGGTGACGTCCTGATGGTCGCCGGCGGTACCGGCCTCGCTCCCCTGCGGTCGATCATCATGGATCTCACGCGCTTCGGCTCGAACCCGCGCGTTCATCTGTTCTTCGGCGCCAGGTATCCCTGTGACCTCTACGACCTGAGGACGCTGTGGCAGATCGCGTCGACCAACCCGTGGCTGTCGGTGACACCGGTGTCGGAGTACTCCACCAATCCCCCGTGGGCCGACGACTATCCGGACGTCGAGCCGCCACGCGGACTTCACGTCCGCCAGACCGGCGCGCTGCCCGACGTCGTGACGCGGTACGGAGGCTGGGGTGACCGCCAGATCCTCGTCTGCGGCGGACCAGCGATGGTCGAGGCGACGACGGCCGCACTGGTCGCCAAGGGCGCCGATCCGCTGACGATCCAACACGATCCGCTCGCCGGTTGACCGTGACAGAATCGCCGCATGTCCGAGTTCGAAGCCGTCACGCTGAGTGATCCGTCGTCGGGGATGACCGCGACCGTCGTACCACTGGCAGGCATGGTCGCGACCTCGCTGGCCGACGGCGACGATGAGTTCCTCGGTCAGCGCCGTGGCCTCGACGCCTACATCACCGCGGGTAAGACCATGGGCATCCCGATCCTGTACCCGTGGGCAAACCGGTTGAGCGCCAGTAAGTATGGGATCAACGGCGCGGTCGTGACGCTCACTGCGGGCACCGGCGGGGTGCGCACCGACGAGCATGGCGTGCCGATCCACGGCGTCCTCGCGGCCTACCCGGGGTGGCTGGTCACCGAACGTTCGGAGAACTCCCTTAAGGCCGTGCTCGATTACGGCGGCACGCCGCGACTGCTGGCGTCGTTCCCGTTCCCGCACGTGCTGACCCAGCAGGTGACACTCGAGGATCGCACGTTCACCATCGACACCACCGTGATGCCGACGACGGCCGCGTCGGTGCCGATGTGTTTCGGGTACCACCCGTATCTGCGGATCCCTGGTGTGCCCCGCACCGAGTGGCTGCTGGAAACCCCGACCATGCGGCATCTGCCGGTGGACAACTGGGGCATCCCGACCGGCACGCACGAGGACTGGCCCGGTGCCGCCGAACCGCTGAACGCCACCGCGTACGACGACGGTTACGACCAGGTGCCCGACGGGTCGGTGTTCGCCATCTCGGGGGGCGGTCGACGGGTCGAGGTGGAGTTCGTCAAGGGCTACCCGGCCGCGCAGCTGTTCGCACCGATCAGCGACGACGTCATCGGCATCGAGCCGATGGCCGCGCCGACCGACGCGCTGCGCCGGGGCAACTACCGCTTCGCCGTCGCGGGCAAGCCCGAGACGTGCCGGTTCTCGATCACGGTGAGTTAGCGCGCACCCTTGCTACTCCTGGCGTCGCCGCCGAGCGGCTCCGGGCTGCCACACGACCAGCGCCGTGCTCTTCGGCACGACCGCCACGTCGCGGCGTTGGTTGGCCCGCAGCCGCTCCATCTCGTCGGCCATCTCACCCATCCGGGAACGCAACGCCTCGACCTGGTTGGTGAGCTCGATGATGCGCTTGATGCCCGCCAGGTTGACGCCCTCGTCCTGCGACAGCCGTTGCACCTCGCGGAGCAGGTCGACGTCGTGTTGGGAGTAGCGACGGCCGCCGCCCGAGCTGCGCTGCGGACTGACCAGGCCGAGCCGGTCATAGGTCCGCAGCGTCTGGGCATGCATGCCAGCCAGCTCGGCGGCCACCGAGATCAGGAACGTGCGGGCCTCATCGCTGCTGCGCTTCGCCATTCACGCACCGGCCCATCCGGCCCGCGGGTCGAACCCGCTTGCCCGCTCGGCCTTGGCATAGGCCTCGAGCGCTTCGGCCGCCTCACCGTCGACGTTCGGCGGAACCGCGACCTTGACGGTGACCAGCAGGTCACCGTGACCGCCTGCGCGCTTGGGCACACCGCGGCCGCGGACCCGCAGGATCCGGCCGTCGGACGTGCCCTTGGGCACCCTGACTCCGACCTTGCCCTCCAGCGTCGGCACGGAAAGCGTTGCGCCAAGGGCAAGTTCGTGGAAGCTGACGGGAACCGACACCGTGAGGTCGTCACCCGTGCGGCCGAAGACCTTGTCCGGCCGCACGTGCACGGTGACGAACAGGTCGCCCGACGGCGCGCCCCGCAGACCGGCCTCGCCCTGGCCCGCGAGCCGGATGCGTTGGCCGTCCTCGACGCCCGGTGGGATCCGCACGTTGATGGTGCGCGTGCGGGTCGTCACGCCGGTGCCGTGGCACTCGTCGCACGGCTCCTCGATGATCGAGCCGCTGCCCCGGCATTCGGTGCAGGGCTCGGAGAATCCGAAGGCACCCTGGTTGCGGTTGATGACGCCGGCGCCGTTGCAGTTCGGGCACACCTTGGGGCTGGTGCCCGGCCGCGCCCCACTGCCGTGGCAGTTGGTGCACGGCGCCGGGCTGGTGAGCCGCAGCGGCATGGCAACGCCCTTGGTGGCCTCGAGGAACGAGAGTTCGGTCTCGGTCTCCAGGTCGTTGCCGCGACGCGGACGGCTCGGCCGCGGCTGTTGAGCGCCACGACCGAACAGCCCACCAAACAGGTCGCCGATGTTGGCGCCACCCGTCTGCGGCGCGGCGTCGAACAGGTCGCCGAGGTTGAACTCGGAGCCGTCGCCACCGAAGCCGCCGAAGTTGCCTCCGCCGCCGGTGAACCTACGACCGCCGCCGTTGGCGAAAAGCCTTCGGGTTTCGTCGTATTCCTTGCGCTTGGCCTTGTCCAGAAGGACGTCCTTGGCCTCGCCCACGGCCTTGTACCGCTCCTCGGCAACCGGGTTGTTCGGATTGCGGTCGGGGTGGTTCTCCGCCATCAGCTTGCGCGCGACGCTCTTGATCTCGCTGTCGGTGGCATCGGAGGAGACGCCGAGTTCCTTGTAGAAGTCCTTCTCAACCCATTCTCGCTGGACCATGGCATGTCACCTCCTTGCCTTCCGCTCGTTCTCGGTTACTGATCTGATTCTGGATTCTCGTTGTTGTTCTGGGTAACACCTGCGTCGGAACCAGCGTTCGTGTCGGGTTCCCCGACGGAGTCGACGACTCCGACCATCGCGTGCCGGAGCACCGGACCGTCGCCGAGGCGGTAGCCCTGCCGCATCACGGTGCCGATGACGGGATTGCTCCCGTCGCCCTCGTGCTGGACGGCCTCGTGCAGTGACGGGTCGAACGGGTCGCCCTCCACACCGAAGGGCACCAGCCCGATGGCCTGCAGTGCGCCGGTGAGCTTGTCGGCCACCGACTTCAGCGGACCGGACTCCAGGTCACCGTGGCGGCGCGCGCGCTCGAGATCGTCGAGCACGGGCAGCAGCTGGGTGGCCGCGAAGGCCTTGCCGCGTTCGGCCGCAGCCTGTTCCTGCCGTACCGACCGCTTGCGGTAGTTGTCGTATTCCGCCTTGACGCGTTGCAGCGTCGTCTTGAGCTCGGCGGCCTCATCGTTGTCCGGGAGCGCCGGCTCCGGCGCCGACCCGCTTGGGGTCGACGCCGCGCCTGCGGCCTCGCGAACTGCACCCGTATCGGGATCGACGCGCCGTTTGTCGGTGATGGTCACCGGCTCGTGCGGATCGTTCTCCTGGGTCACTTGCGCTCCTGATCGTCGTCTTCGACGACCTCCGCGTCCACCACGTTGTCGTCGGCGTGGGCAGAGGAACCGCCCGCTCCGTCACCAGCGGCCTGCTCGGCCTGGGTGGCCTCGTAGATCGCCTGGCCGAGAGCCTGGGATTCGACACCCAGCTTCTCCATCGCGGACTTGATGGCGGTGATGTCGGTGCCCTCGAGCGCAGACTTCGCCTCGGCGACGGCGGACTCCACCTTGCCGAGCGTCTCCTCGGGGACCTTCGAGCCACCCTCGGCTTCGCGTTGTTCCTTGATGAACTTCTCGGTCTGGTAGACCAGCGCTTCCGCGTCGTTGCGGGCGGTCGCCTCTTCACGACGCTTGCGGTCTTCCTCGGCGTGCGCCTCGGCGTCCTTGATCATCCGATCGATGTCTTCCTGGGAGAGGCCGGAGCCCTCCTGGATCTTGATCGTGTTCTCCTTGCCGGTGCCCTTGTCCTTGGCGGTGACGTGGACGATGCCGTTGACGTCGATGTCGAAGGTGACCTCGATCTGCGGCGTGC
>JAOPUT010000252.1 GCA_025963385.1 Mycobacterium sp. | reverse complement strand
CCGGTATTCTGGCGCTCATGATTTTCGCCCTGCAGATCACCCTCGTCGTCACCAGCATCCTGGTGATCCTGTTGGTGCTTCTGCATCGGGCGAAGGGCGGCGGCCTCTCCACCCTCTTCGGTGGCGGGGTCCAGTCCAGCCTTTCCGGCTCGACGGTGGTCGAGAAGAACCTCGACCGGCTGACCTACTTCATCACCGGCATCTGGCTGGTCTCGATCATCGCCGTCGCGCTGCAGATCAAGTACGGCGCGTAATCCGCAGAATCGCCGCGGTCGCGTCCGCGTGACCGTACTCCGCCCAGGCCAGTGGCGTCGTGCCGTGTTCGGCGTCGACCGCGTTGGGGTTCGCCCCACAATCCAGTAGCGTCTGCACGAGTTCGACGTCACCGATCCACGCCGCGTGGTGCAGCAACGTATGACCGTCGAACAGGGCATCGAGATCACCGCCAGCGGCGGCCAGCGCGCGCACCCCGTCGGGAGTACCCGCCGAGGCGATCGCCGGCTCCTGATGATCCGGTCGCCACGGGGACGGCGATTCCGCAGGGCGACCGTCGGTGAAGCCATGAGCCGCGAGCAGCGCGACGCGTTCGGTGAATCCGCGGTCGGTGGCCCACTCGACCTGCCGCTGCACCATGTCCAGCGGGCTCTCCAACGCCTCGCCGAGTCGGCGGTGCCAGGTCCCGCCGTCGCCGTGACCCAGTCCAGACTCCAGCAGGATCCGCAGGTGGCCGTCGTCCCTGCCGAACATCCGGTTGTACAGCGTCTGCGCATCGTTGGGATCGGCGCCGCGGGCGAGCAGCATTCCCGCCAGTTCGTCCCCGAGCGGGTGCCGGGGCTGCCTGCCGGGGCCCGCCTCGCCCTCGCCGAAGCACAGGGTCAGCACGGTGAAGGGGGTCGGCAGGCCGAGCCACAGATATCCGGCGTTCGGGTCGGCCCCCGCGTCGAGCAGCAGTTCCGCCGTGGTGAGCGCATCCCGCTGCGGCACCCGGGACGCGGCGAGGTGGAACAGCGCCGTCCATCCGAACGCGCCGCCCTGGCTGTGGGCGGTCTCGGGCCGAGTCGCGAGGTGCGCCCGCATCGCCGACGGATCGCCGACGGCCGCGGCGGCATACGGGTCCCGCTCGGGCAGCTCGGGGTGGGTACGCAGCATCTCGGCGGCCGCCGACCACCTTGCCGGGCCGTCGTCCTGCGAATAGGTGAGGCACGACAGTGACAGGAAGCCGTCGAGCGGGTCGTCGTCCACCGCGACCGTGGGATCGCGCCGGAATCGCTCCGCCGTGCGCAGATAGGCCTGCAGTCTCGGCCAGCTGCTGAAGCCGACGCTGCGGGCCACCACGTGCTGGGCCGCGGTCAGCGCGAACGCGGCAGGCTCGGCGGGCCTTCCCTCGGGATGGTGGCGCGCGACCAGTGCGAGTCCCGCGGGATCACCGCCGCGTACCGCGCGTTGCAGTCGCCGGGCGTCGCGGCGGAACCGCTCGAGGGAGGGATTGTTGGGCAGGGACGGGGCCACGGTGGCCTCCTTTCGTCGCACCCGAGGTCCGCTGCGTCGGGCCGAAAGGAGGGCGGCCTGATCGGTGTCACTTCCAGGAAGGCTGAGCCAATTTCCGCGGACCGGAGGCGCCCTGGACGCCGCCGCCGAGGTTACCCGACTGATCGGCTGCCGGGAACCAGCGACCTTCGTCCACGGTGCCGCGCACGTGAATCGGATTGAGCCGCTTCGGTGTAACGGAGCGGGGGTCGTCGCCGAGGACAGTGAAGTCGGCGGCGAAGGGTTGATCGGGACCCATGGTGATGACCCGACGGCCGGGAAGATCGTCGCACTCGCCGCCACGCGCCGATCCTGCCCCGCGGGCGGTGGGACACGGCCTGCATTCAGGAATCACCCAGTACCGAACCATACGATCGGCGCGTGCCCAGACTTCTCCGCGTAGGCGCTCTTTCGGCGACGCTCCTCTGCATGGGTGCGGGCGTCGCCGCGGCCGATCCGCTTCCGGTCGCCGACGTGACCCAGTCCGCGGACACCGACGACGGCTGGCACCTCAGTGCGGCACTCAGCAGGATGACCATCAACTCGGTGCCCAACATGGCGGCGACGGCATTCACCAGGGAGGGCTTCGTGACGGGCAAGGCGGCCGTCGCGATCGACGGCAACGGCACCTCGGCCGTGAACTCGGGCACCCTCGTCTTCGGCCTTCAGCTGGGCTGTCAGATCGATCTCAGCGAGGGCGGCAGCGTCGGCGGAGATGCCGACATCGGCATCAGTCCCGGCTTCAGCGGAGGTGATCCGCTCAGCGACGTCGGCCCCTACGCCGATCTGGACGGCAACGTCTCGATCAACCTGCTTCCCGGCACGATCACGAACATCGGCCTCGGCAAGAAGTCGCTCAAGGGGCGCACAGGCGAGATCGTCGTGCACGACGCACACGTCAAGGTCGACGCATGTGGCGGCGCGGTGTCCATCCGGTTCTTCGCCTCGGCGATGATCGACACCGACAAGTCCGACGACAGTGTCAACGTCTACGGGGACATCCTCTCGCTGTGAGGCGATCCAGGACGCTCGCCCGCCGCGCTGCCGCCGTGCTGTGCGCCGCGGCGCTGATGGCGGGCCCGGTCTCGCTCGTCGGGGCGGGGGTGGCGCAGGCCGACTGCACCGGGGCGGGTGACTTCGGGGCAGGCTCAGGATGCCCACCGCCAGGTGACTCCGATGGTTCGGGCGGCGGAGGCGGCGAGAGTTGGCCGCCGACGAGTGTGGACTGGCCGCCCGCCCAGAGCGCAGCCGACTCGGGTGGTTCGAAGGGCGGCAGCGGCGGCGGATCCGGTGGCGGGTCGACCCCGATCGTCATGCCCGACGGGCAGTCGGCACCGGTCGCGCGTTCCCAGGACACTGCCTCGACGAGTACGTCGACGGCGCCGACACCGATCGTTCCGGTGGGCGCTCCCTAAAGCCCGGTGGACGTGCGCAGGCTCACAGCAGGCCGCCGAGGCCAGGCAGGTTGCCGATGATGGGCGTAGTGCCGAGCAGCCCGCGCCCCACGGACTGTTTGCTGGTGCAGTCGGGCCCCGGGCCTGGCGCGTCGCCGACCTTGACGCAGCACTCGGTCGGGCGGCCTGCCACCGTGTTGGGGCAGTCGGGTGCTGCGCTGGCGGTGGCCGGGAGGATGATGGTCGCCAACGAGAACGCGGCGGCCCCGAGGCCAAGCGCGAGGTACTGCGTCGTCCGGCCATTGGTCTTGGAACTCATGACGTCTCCAAACTGTGTTTGGCTATTTGCCGTGAATCAAGCATGCCCACCGCGGCCCTGTCTCGGCAAGGGTTGCCCTGACGGCTTGAAGTGGGCTCGTAGTGCGGCCGGTTCTAGCTACGTCGATACTTGAAACCATGGCCGATGCTCCCGATACCGCACTCGAACCCATCGGTTCGGTACGCCGAACCCAGGTCGGCCGAGAGGCCACCGAACCGATGCGCGAGGACATCCGTCTGCTCGGCACCATCCTCGGCGACACGGTGCGCGAGCAGAACGGTGACGAGGTCTTCGACTTGGTGGAGCGGGCCAGGGTGGAGTCGTTCCGCGTGCGCCGCTCCGAGATCGATCGTGCTGAATTGGCGGGCCTGTTCGACGGTATCGACATGCACGACGCGATCCCCGTCATCCGGGCGTTCACCCACTTCGCGCTCCTGGCCAACGTCGCCGAGGACATCCACCGCGAACGGCGCCGCGCGATCCACGTCGAGGCGGGCGAGCCGCCGCAGCGCAGCAGCCTCGCGGCCACCTACCTGAAGCTGGAGTCGGCAGACCTGGACTCCGCGACGGTGGCCGACGCCCTCAAGGGTGCGTTGGTGTCGCCGGTGATCACCGCACACCCCACCGAGACGCGGCGCAGGACGGTGTTCGACACCCAGCACCGGATCACCGAGCTGATGCGGCTTCGGATGCACGGCCGTTCCCGCACCGACGACGGCCGCAGCATCGACCTCGAGTTGAGGCGCAACATCTTGACCCTGTGGCAGACGGCGCTGATCCGGTTGTCGCGGTTGAAGATTCAGGATGAGATCGAAACCGGCCTTCGCTACTATCCGGCCGCCTTCTTCGAGGTGATCCCTCAGGTCAATGCGGAGGTGCGGACCGCCCTGCGGGCGCGGTGGCCCGACGCGAACGTGCTTGACCAGCCGATCCTGCGGCCCGGCTCCTGGATCGGAGGCGACCGCGATGGCAACCCCAACGTCACGGGGGAGGTCGTCCGGCTGGCGACCGGCAATGCCGCGTACACCGCCCTCGCGCACTACTTCGTCGAGCTGACTGCGCTCGAGGAGGAGCTTTCGATGTCGGTGCGGCTGGTGCGCATCAGCGATGAACTGCAGGCGCTGGCCGACACGTGCGGTGAACCGGCCCGCGCCGACGAGCCGTACCGGCGCGCGCTTCGCGTGATCCACGGCCGCCTGACCGCGACGGCGGCCGAGATCTTGGACCGGCAGCCGGAGTACCAGCTGGACCTGGGGATGGACCGCTACGAGACGCCGGAGGAGTTGCTCGCCGACCTCGACGTCATCGATGCGTCGCTGCGCGCCAACGGCAGCGCCGTACTGGCCGACGATCGACTGGCCAGGTTGCGGGAAGCCGTGCACGTCTTCGGTTTTCATCTGTCCGGCTTGGACCTTCGGCAGAACTCCGAGGTGCACGAGGAGGTCATGGCGGAGCTGCTGGCCTGGGCGGGGGTGCATCCCGACTACCGGTCGCTGCCCGAGGCGGACCGCATCGAGATCCTGGCCGCCGAGCTGGCGACGCGCAGGCCGCTGGTGAGCCCCGGCGCCGAGCTGTCCGAGCTGGCGCGCAAGGAACTCGACATCACGGCCGCGGCCGCGCGGGCGGTGCGGGTGTTCGGCCCGCAGGCCGTGCCGAACTACATCATCTCGATGTGCGAGTCCGTGTCGGACATGCTCGAGGCGGCGGTCTTCCTGAAGGAGGCGGGCCTGCTCGACGCGTCGGGGGAGACGCCCTACAGCCCCGTCGGGGTGGTGCCGTTGTTCGAGACCATCGACGACCTGCAACGTGGATCAGCCATCCTGGAGGCGGTGCTGGACATCCCGCTCTACCGGGCCCTGGTGCACGCGCGCGGTGAGCAGCAGGAGGTCATGCTCGGGTACTCCGACTCCAACAAGGACGGCGGTTACCTCGCGGCCAACTGGGCTCTCTACCGCGCCGAGCTCGACCTCGTCGAGACCGCGCGCAAGACGGGAATTCGCCTGCGGCTCTTCCACGGTCGCGGTGGCACGGTGGGCCGCGGCGGCGGACCGAGCTACGACGCCATCCTGGCGCAGCCGCCGGGCGCGGTGAAGGGTTCGTTGCGCATCACCGAGCAGGGTGAGGTGATCGCCGCCAAGTACGCCGAGCCGACGATCGCGCACCGCAATCTGGAGACGCTGCTCGCCGCGACGCTCGAGTCGACGCTCCTCGACGTCGAGGGGCTCGGCGATGCGGCTGAGCCCG
>JAOPUT010000250.1 GCA_025963385.1 Mycobacterium sp. | reverse complement strand
CACTTACCATGTTCGGGCGGTTCAGCGAATGCACGCGAGCGGTGATCGCGGTTCCCGACGTACCTACAGCACTCGTCACATCAAGAAGTATGACGCTTTGTAGTTGTCGAACTCCACCCGGGGCACGTGATTCGTAATATTCGGCTTCATAATCAGTTTCGTGACTTCCGACGACTCCTGCACCTGGCCGCACGTCCTCGGCCGCCTGACCACCCGGCGCACCCTCGCGAACGGACAGGCGGGGTGGGCGATGGATCAGATCATGACCGGCGTGGCGACACCGGCACAGATCGCCGGGTTCGCGGTCTCGATGAAGATGAAGGGCCCGACGTCGGCGGAGGTGAAGGAACTAGCCGACACCATGCTCCGGCACGCGCGCCGGGTGCCGACCGACGTGATCGGAACCGCGGCCGTGGACGTCGTCGGCACCGGAGGTGACGGGGCCAACACGGTGAATTTGTCGACGATGGCCTCCATCGTGGTGGCGGCGAGCGGCGTGCCCGTCGTCAAGCACGGAAACCGGGCGGCGTCGTCGCTGTCGGGGGGCGCCGACACCCTCGAGGCTCTCGGTGTGCGCATCGACCTGGGGCCCGACGACGTGGCACGGTGCGTTGCCGAGGTCGGCATCGGCTTCGCGTTCGCCCCGCAGTTCCACCCGTCGTACAAGCATGCGTCCGCGGTGCGTCGCGAGATCGGTGTGCCGACCGTCTTCAATCTCCTTGGCCCGCTCACCAATCCGGCAGCGCCGCGGGCTGGTCTGATCGGCTGCGCGTGGGGTGACCTTGCCGAGGTGATGGCGGGTGTGTTCGCGACCCGCGGCTCCAGCGTGCTGGTGGTGCACGGGGACGACGGTCTCGACGAGCTGACCACGACCACGACGAGCACGATCTGGCGCGTGCAAGCGGGCACCGTCGAGCGGTTGACCTTCGACCCGGGCGCCTTCGGTTTCGCGCGCGCCGACCTGAGCGAGCTGACCGGCGGCGACGCCGAGGCCAACGCGCAGTCGGTGCGCGAGGTGTTCGCGGGCGCCAAGGGGGCGGTCCGCGATGCGGTGGTCCTCAACGCCGCAGGCGCGATGGTGGCTCATGCGGGGCTATCCAGCGACGCCAAATGGGTGCCTGCGTGGGAGCTCGGCCTCGAGCGGGCCGCCAAGGCGATCGACTCTGGAGCGGCCGAAGAGCTGCTCGCGCGTTGGGTGCGGTTCACTCAGAAGCTCTGAACGCTCGATCTGCCTGGCCGCCACTCGCGCGGATTGTGCGGTGGCCGCCCACGCCGCGTGCCGACCCGCGGCGCCGATCGGCGTCGAGTACCCGATTCCGGAGGCCGTCTCGGCGCGGACGATGCGGACCCCGGCCCGGGTCAACCAGCGTGCGATGAGCGCCGTCTCCTCGACGAGTGCACCGCCCAGGGGTGCCTCTGCGGGCAGGATCGTCTGTGCGGCAGCGCAAATCGCGTCGACGACCGGCATCGGCGGAACTCCCCGCGGTGCATTGCCCGCCGCGGCGAGCTGTCCGTTTCGGACGATGACGAGGTGCCAACCGCCCGCGCCGTCCGGTCCGGCGGCGACGAGCTCGTCGACGGCGACCAGGGCGTGCAGGCGCTGGCCGCGCCAGACCGTGTCGATGGCGGTGGCCGCGTGGTCGCGGAACCGCGCGGCGGTCTCGTACTTGCCGTGAGCCGCCAGTTCGCCGATGTGTGCCAGCGCGTCGGCCAGCGGTGAGTCGTCCGCGCCCGCGATGAGCTCCGCGGCCTTCGCGATGGCGGCGGCGTACTCGGTGGCCGCCACGCCACGTCGGGCTGGGCAGGGAGACAACTCGACTTCGGGGCAGGACGGTCCGTGGAGCGCCGAACGGCCCAGCCGGGTGGTGCAGGTGCGCACCGCGGTGAAGCGGGCCAGCAGCGCGGCGGTCTCGACGGCGTCGGCGCGGGCCCGGAACGGGCCGATCGCCCGGTCGTGCCGTGGCGACCGGACGACGGAGAACCTGGGGAAGGGCTCGTCGGTCAGCACCAGCCACCACCACCGGTGCGGAAACTTCGAGCGCCGGTTGTACGGGGGAGCGTGGGCGGCCAGCAGTCTCAGCTCGCGGACGCCCGCCTCGAGCTCGTGGGCGCACTCGACGTGATCCACCCGCGTGGTCAGCGACGCCATCTCCTTCATGCGGGTGCGGGGGTCGGCGCCGTTGAAGTACTGCCCGACGCGGCGCCGAAGATCGACGGCCGTGCCCACGTAGAGCACCTCGTCCGACGGACCACGGAACAGGTACACGCCGGGGCGCTTGGGCAGTCCGGTGGCGAGATGCCGGTTGCGCCGCTGCGCAGGCGTCACGTCGGGCAGATACGAACGCAGGTCGGCGTAGGTGTGGATGCCCTGGTTGCCCACGCGCCCGATGAGCGCATGAAGCACGTCGACCGTGGCGCGGGCGTCGTCGAGGGCGCGGTGCGTCGGTCTGGTGCTCGCCCCGAACAGCTGGGCCAGCGCCGACAACCGCACGCTGGGCGCCTCGTCGCGGGTCAGCACCCGGCGGGCCAGCTTCACCGTGCACAGCACGGGGGGTCGCTTCCACGGAATCTGCAGCCGTTCCGCGGCGGCGCGCAGGAAGCCCACGTCGAAGCTTGCGTTGTGGGCGACGAGCACCGCGCCGCGGGAGAACTCCAGGAAGGCGGGCAGGACCGAGTCGATGGTCGGGGCGTCGCACACCATGGCCGTCGTGATGCCGGTCAGCGCGACGATCTGCGGGGGGATGGAACGGCCGGGGTCGACGAGGGTGGCGAGCTCACCGAGCACCTGACCTCCGCGGACCTTGACCGCGCCGATCTCGGTGATGGCGTCGTGGCCCTCGCCGCTCGACCGACTGCCGGTGGTCTCCAGGTCGACGATCACGAAGGTCGTGTCACGGAGTGAGACGTCGGCCGTCTCGTCGAGGTCACCGAAGCTCAGCTGCTCCATGGCAGGACCGTAGGCCCCACGACCGACACCTGCTCACATCGATGTGATTCGCGTGTCGGCGCCGGAACGGGCTTGTCGGTGGTCGTCGTTACCGTGCGCCATGACCCGAATGAGAGGAGTACGGCAATGACTCGAGCAGAGCCAGGACCGGACCTGCCAGAACCGTCACGGCCGGACGCCGGGACGCTTCACATCGACTGCGACGACTGCGCGGTGCGCGGACACGGGTGCCGGGACTGTGTCGTAAGTGTTTTATTGGGGGTGCCCGAGACTTTGCTGGCGGATGAGCGCCGCGCCCTCGAGGTCCTCGCCGACGCTGGTTTGGCGCCTCGGCTACGGTTGGTACCGATTCACCGGAGGCACGCTGACGGGGTCGCCTAGCGAGCCATGACGCACCGGGCAGCGAAAAATTCCCGTGGCGCCTGTTAAATTTGCGTCCTCTGTTGGACAACCCCGTTGCCGTTTCGTAACCTGTCTGAGACCTAACGCAGTTCGAGCGGCTCGCTTACGGCAGTTGAAGGACGCGAAATCTTGAGGTTTGACGCTATGCACCGGGGCACACGTGGGCTTCGGCGACCGGTAGTTGGTGCCATAGCAGGGTTGATGGTCTTCGGCAGTGTGATCGCCGGGAGTTCGCAGGCCGACCCTGCAGATGATGCTCTGGCTAAGCTCAATGAGTTGTCGCGCCAGGCTGAACAGACGACCGAAGCAATGCACAGCGCCGAGCTGGATCTCAACAACAAGCTGGCTGCGCAACAGGCGGCCGATCAGAAGCACGCTTCCGACGTCGCGGCGGTCGATTCGGCCAAGGCTCAGTTGGCAACCTTCCAGTCGTCGGTCGACAGGGTTGCTGCGGCCCAGTACATGGGTGGCCGCACCGACGGCCTCGACGCCATGTTGACCGCCGGCTCGCCGCAGGGACTCATCGACCAGCTCGCCGTGCAGCGGGTGATGGCCACCGAGATGTCGGTGCAGATGCAGAACTTCAAGAGCGGCAGCGTGCTGGCTACCCAGGCCGAAGTCGAGTCCGCTAAGTCGGCCGCCGACGCCAAGACGGCTGCCGAGCAGGCCGCAGCAGTGCGCGCCGACCTGCAGTCCAAGCAAAGCAAACTGCAAGTACAGATGGCGATCGTCAAGTCGCAGTACACGGCGCTCACCCCGGCGCAGCGCGAGGCCCTCGCCGCGATTCCGCCCGCCCCGCCCGCGCCAGCCCCGGATGCCCCGCCGCCACCGGACGGCCCCGACGTCCTTGCTGCCGCACCTGGCGGCATCAATCCCGGCGATCTGGCTCCGCCCGAGGCGGCCGTTCCCGCTCCGCCCGCCGACGGCGAAGGCATGGTCGCCGTGCAGGCCGCGCTGACCCGGATCGGTTCGCCGTACTCCTGGGGAGCCGCAGGCCCCAGCGCGTTCGACTGCTCGGGTCTGGTGATGTGGGCCTTCGGTCAGGCCGGCCTCAACCTTCCGCACTCGAGCCAGGCTCTCGCGCAGGGCGGCCAGCCCGTGTCGATGGACCAGATGCAGCCGGGCGACCTCATCACCTACTACTCCGACGCCTCGCACGTCGCGATCTACATCGGCGACGGCATGATGGTGCACGCCTCGACGTACGGCACACCGGTGCGGGTCGCTCCGGTGGACAATGCGCCGATTCACAACGTCCGCCGTTACTGAGCGGCCGCTACTCGGCCTGCTGCTGCTGGCCGAGTTGGCCGTCGCGGTAATGCTGGTCGCCCGTCCCCTGCACGCGGCGCCGGCCGAGGAACAGGGCCCGCCCGCCGCCACCCACGCCTCGCTCGAGGTCCCCGCGACGCCGTCCGACCCGCTGACCCTCCGCGACGGCCGCACCGTCTCACTGATGGCGCTGGGAGGAGCCCAGACGGCGGATCTGGAGAGCCGGGTCTGGGGCGAACTCGACGGCGCCGCCGACGCCGTCTCCGCCTTCTGGGGTGACGACTGGCCGAAGAACATCGTCGTCGTGCTCACGCATACCGACGAGGAGTTCCGCGCACTGGCGGCGGGTGAACCCGACATCGCGGCGGCGACCACGGCACAGCGGATCGTCTTCGCGCCCGGCGCGAGCTCGATGAGCGACGCGGCGCTGCGAATCGTGCTGCGCCACGAACTCTTTCACTACGCCGCCAGGGGGCGGACGGCCGCCGATGCGCCGCGCTGGCTCACCGAAGGCGTCGCCGACTTCGTCGGACGGCCACCCACCCCGATGCCGGGGCCTGCGGGCGCCGCGGAACTCGCGCACCTTCCGACGGACGCCGACCTGGACACGCCGGGAGCGGTGCGCTCGCTGGCGTACGACAGGGCGTGGTGGTTCAGCCGGTTCGTCGCGAGCCGCTACGGGGCCGAAACGCTGCGCAAGCTCTACGTCACCGCGTGCGGTCCCGGTCACCCCGACCAGGCGACCGCCATCAAGGGCACCCTCGGCGCGGACACCCCGCAGGTGCTGGCGGCGTGGCGCACCTGGCTCAGCGGCTAACCTGTCCGCGATGAGTCGAATCCTGTTGGTGACGAATGACTTTCCGCCCCGTCGCGGAGGTATCCAGTCCTACCTCGAGAACCTGGTCAGGGAACTGGTCAAGGCAGGTCGGCATTCCGTGGTCGTCTACGCGCCCAAGTGGAAGGGCGACGGTGACTATGACAGGGAAGCCCGGCAGTCCGACGGTCCCGTCGAGATCGTGCGGCACCCGACGTCGTTGATGATCCCCGAACCCTCGGTGGCCCTGCGGATGCGCAGGCTCATCGCCGAGCGCGACATCGACACCGTGTGGTTCGGCGCCGCCGCGCCGTTGGCCCTGCTGTCACCCGTCGCCCGCAAGGCGGGAGCGACGCGGGTGCTCGCCAGCACGCACGGCCACGAGGTCGGCTGGTCGATGCTTCCGGTGGCGCGAACGGCGTTGCGGCGCATCGGAAACGACGTCGACGTCGTCACGTTCATCAGTCAGTACACCCGCAGCCGGTTCGCCGCCGCATTCGGACCCGACGCGGCGCTCGAGCACCTCGCCCCCGGCGTCGACACGGACCGATTCGAGCCCAACTCGGTGGCCAGGGCCCAGCTGCGGGTGCGCTACGGACTGGGTGATCGGCCCGTCGTGGTGTGCGTGTCGCGGCTAGTGCCGCGCAAGGGCCAGGACATGTTGATCAGGGCGTTGCCCGCGATCCGCCAGCGCGTCCCCGACACCGCCCTCGTCCTCGTCGGGGGCGGCCCCTACGCCGACGAACTCCGGAGCTTGGCCGACGGCTTCGGCGTCGCAGAGCACGTGATCTTCACCAAGGGCGTGCCCGCCGACGAGCTGCCCGCGCACCACGCCATGGCCGACGTCTTCGCCATGCCGTGCCGAACCCGTGGCTCGGGGCTCGACGTCGAGGGTCTCGGCATCGTCTACCTCGAGGCGTCCGCGATGGGTGTGCCCGTCGTCGCGGGGCGCTCCGGCGGGGCGCCGGAGTCCGTCGTCGACGGCGAGACCGGCCTGGTAGTCGACGGGTGGGACGTCGGCGCGATCGCCGCCGCCGTGGGAGATCTCCTGGCCGACCCCGACCGCGCCGCAGCGATGGGCCGGGCGGGGCGCGAATGGGTCGTCGACAACTGGCAGTGGCGCACCAAGGCGGAGCGCCTCTCGGAGCTGATCAGCGGTTAGTGCTCGCTCTTGGCGTAGAGCGCGTCGATGTCACTGGCGAACTTCTCCGCGACCACCTTGCGCTTGACCTTCAGCGTCGGGGTGAGCTCGCCGGTGTCCTCGGTGAAGTCGACGGGCAGGATGCGGAACTTGCGGATCGACTCGGCATGCGACACGGCCTGATTGGCGTCCTTCACGGCCAGGTCGACCTCCGCGATGAGATCGGGGTCCTCGGCGAGGTCGCCCACCGTCGCGTTGGCATCCTTGCCGTTGCGCTGCTTCCAGCCGGGGAACGCCTCGGGATCGATCGTGATGAGCGCGGCGATGAACGGCTGCGCGTCACCGACGACCATGGCCTGGCTGATCAATGGGTGCGCGCGCATCCGGTCCTCGAGCAGTGCGGGCGCGACGTTCTTGCCGCCCGCGGTCACGATGATCTCCTTCTTGCGGCCGATGATGGTCAGGAAGCCGTCGTCGTCGATCGCCCCGAGATCGCCGGTGTGGAACCAGCCGTCGGAGAACACCGCGTTGGTCTCCTCCTCGTTGTGCCAGTAGCCGCTGAACACCACCCCGCCCGAGACCAGTAGCTCGGTGTCGTCATCGATGCGCATGCTGTTGCCCGGCAACAACTTTCCGACAGAGCCGACCTTGATCTCACCCACGCGGTTGACGGTGATCGCCGCGCTGGTCTCGGTGAGGCCGTAGCCCTCGTAGATCGTGACGCCGACCCCGCGGTAGAAGTGTCCGAGCCTGGCACCCAGCGGGGCGCCGCCCGAGATGGCGGCGTGGCAGTTGCCGCCCAGTGCGGCGCGCAGCTTGCCGTAGACCAGACGGTCGAACAGCGCATGCTTGAGCTTGAGCACCAGACCGGGTCCGCCGGTGGACTGCGACTTGCTCCACTCGATCGCGGTGTCGGCGGCCATCGCGAAGATCTTGTCCTTGCCGCCGTCGCGAGCGTTCTGCTCGGCGGTGTTGTAGACCTTCTCGAACACGCGCGGCACCGACACCACCAACGTCGGCTTGAACACGGCGAGGATGGGCACCAGGTTCTTCACGTCGCTGGTGAAGCCCAGCGTCACCTTGTTGCTGAACGCGCTGATGGTGATGGCGCGGGCGAGCACGTGCGCGAGGGGCAGGAACACCAGGAGCTTCTCGCCCTTGTCGAGCAGGGCGGGGAAACTCGCCTTGGCGCCGCGCATCTCGTGAAGCAGGTTGGAGTGCGTCAGCTGGCAGCCCTTGGGCCTGCCGGTGGTGCCCGACGTGTAGACGAGGGTGGCGACGTCCGCGGACTTGATCGCCTCGAGTCGCTGGGCGACCGCCGCGGGGTCGGTGTTCTTACCGATCTCGGTGAGCTCGTCGAGGGCGGCCGGACCGCTACCCGCGATGCGGTAGACGTGGCGCAGGTTGGGCAGTTCACCCTTGAGCTGCTCGATCTTGTCGAAGTGCTCGTCGGTCTCGCCGAACGCCGCCACGGCTCCGGAGTCCGACAGCACGAACCGCACCTGCTCGACGGAGCTGGTCTCGTAGATCGGCACGGTGACCGCGCCGATGGACAGGATCGCGAAGTCGAAGATCGCCCACTCGTAGCGGGTCGCCGACAGGATCGCCACGCGGTCACCCGGCTGGACACCCTCGGCGATCAAACCCTGGGCGGCCGAACGCACTTGGTCGGCGACCTGGCGGCACGTCACGTCGGTCCACGACCCGTCGACGAGACGTTGGATGATCACGTGGTCCGGATCGTCCGCCGCGTGGGAGAACACGGAGCTGACGACGGTGTCGTGCTCGTCGACGGTGAACGATGCCGGGACGCTGAACTCGCGCACGATCTGGCCCTTTCGGACGGTTGGCCCTGTTGGGCGGGTAATTTGTGGTGCCAGCCTAGTCGGCCGCGCTGGAGCGGCGGTGGCGCATGTGTATGAAGGTGGTGAGCGATGAACAGCATCCAGGTCGCAGACGAGACGTTCGTGTGCGCCGATCCCGTCGACGTCGGCGACGCGGTGGCCGATCCGGCGAGTTGGCGGCGCTGGTGGCCCGACCTGCGACTGTCGGTGGTCGAGGACCGCGGGCCAGCCGGGCAGCGCTGGACCGTCACCGGGGCGCTCACCGGCACGATGGAGATCTGGCTGGAGGCCTCCTTCGACGGCGTGATCCTGCACTACTTCCTGCACGCCGAACCCTCGGGGGTGGCGGCGTGGGAGCTGGCCAAGATGAACCTCGCCAAGGCCAACCACCAGCGTCGCGTCGCGGGCAAGACGATGGCTTTCGAGGTGAAGCAGAGGCTCGAACAGTCGCGCAAGGTCGGAGTGTCCCGGCTGGCGTGAGCGCAGCGAGCCGACCGTCGAGCGGTACGGGTACATTTCTGGGCGAAGGTGAGTCCAGCAGCGCACTAGCGACCCGGGGAAGTGATCACGTGGCGGACAAGACTGCGCAGACGATCTACATCGACGCCGATCCGTCGACGGTGATGGACGTCATCGCGGACATCGGCTCGTACCCGGACTGGGTCGCCGAGTACAAGGAGACCGAGGTCCTCGAGACCGACGACGAGGGCTATCCGAAGAAGGCCCGGTTGGTGCTCGACGCGGCGGTGCTCAAGGACACCATGGTGCTGGCGTACGACTGGCCCGCCGACCACGCCTCGGTGACCTGGTCGCTGGTCTCCAGTTCGCTGCTGAGAGCGCTCGACGGGGCATATCTGTTGTCCGCCAAGGGTTCTGGCACCGACGTGACGTATGAGTTGTCGGTCGACCTGGTCATTCCGATGATCGGGCTGCTGAAACGCAAGGCCGAACGCCGGCTCACCGACACCGCACTGAAGGATCTCAAGAAACGAGTCGAGGCTGACTGAGAGCATCGATCCGGGCGAACCACCCGTGGCCGGCAGCGCCAGGATCAGCCTCTTCGTCGGCAAGGGTGGAGTGGGCAAGTCGACGCTGGCGACGGCCACCGCCGTGCGCGATGCAGGCCGTGGCCTGCGGGTGCTCATCGTGTCGACCGACCAGGCCCACTCCACGGGTGACGTGCTGGGGATCGCTCTGGCCCCGACCGGTGAGCGGCATCCGACGCGGGTGCAGGCCGACCTCGACATGGGGCGCGACGCAGGCGGCGGCTTCCTCGACGCCCTCGCCTTGGACACGCTGGCCCTCCTGGAGCAGCGGTGGCGGCAGGTGGCGGGCGTGCTCGCCGCGCGGTTCCCGGAGTCGGATCTGGGAGGCGTTGCGCCCGAAGAGCTTTCGGCGCTGCCCGGTATCCAGGAGGTGCTGGGTCTCGACGAGGTCGGCGAGCTGGCCGCGTCGGGTCGGTGGGACCGCGTCGTCGTCGACTGTGCGTCCACGGCCGATGCGATGCGCATGCTCACGCTGCCCGCCACCTTCGGCATGTACCTCGAGCGGGCCTGGCCCCGTCACCGCAGGCTCTCGCTGGGCGCCGCGGACGCCGCCTCGGCGGCGGTCGTCGAACTGCTGGAGCGGATCGCTGCGGGTACCGAACGGCTCGGAGAGCTGCTCACCGACTCCTCGCGAGTGAGTGCGCACCTCGTGCTCACCGCCGAACGGGTGGTGGCCGCCGAGGCGGCCCGCACGCTCGGCTCGTTGGCACTCATGGGCGTATCGGTCGACGAGCTCATCGTGAATCAGATTCTGGTGCAGGACGACTCGTTCGAGTACCGGAACCTGCCCGAGCATCCCGCGTTCGACTGGTACACCGAGCGGATCGCCGAGCAGCGCGTCGTCCTCGAGGAGCTCGACACGACGATGGGTGACGTCAAACTGGTGCTCATCCCGCATCTCGCGGGGGAGCCGATCGGCCCGAAGGCGCTCGCCGAACTGCTGGACGGCGCACGGCAGCGCGGTGGGTCGCCGCCCCCCGGGCCGGTACGGCCGGTCGTCGACCGCGAATCCGGATCCGGGCTCGATGCCGTGTACCGGATGCGGCTAGAGTTGCCACAGGTCGATCCTGGTGCGCTGACGCTGGGCCGGGTCGACGACGATCTGATCATCGGCGCCGGAGGCACGCGTCGCCGGGTGCGGTTGGCGTCCGTCCTGCGGAGATGCATCGTGGTGGACGCGCAGCTGCGCGGTAGTGAACTGACCGTGCGATTTCGGCCCAATCCGGAGGTGTGGCCAGCGTGACTGGGGCTCATCCCGACATCGGGCCCGAGCTGCGGCAGTTGGCGCAGTCGATCCTGGACCGACTCGATCCCGCGGTCAGGCTGGCGGCTGCTCGCGCCGCCTCAGGCAGCGAGGGCAAGTGCCAGCAGGTGTGGTGCCCCGTCTGTGCACTCGCTGCGCTGGTCTCTGGGGAACGGCATCCGATGCTGACCGCGATCGCCGAGCACAGTGTGGCGCTGCTGGCGGTGGTCAGGGCGATGGCCGAGGCCATGGAGAAGCCGGACGCCGACCAGGGCGGCACGTCACCGGACCCCGAACCGCCGACCGATCCCTCCGGCCCCGGCGACGATCCGCCGCCCGCAGGTCCCGGCCGTTATCAGCACATCCCCGTCACCGTCGAGGACTGAGCCGCAACTGGGTACAGTTGTCCCAGGGCTCCGTCCGGGCGCCCGATGCGGGAGGCTCGATGTGGTATTGGCTGTTCAAGTACATCTTCATGGGCCCGGTGCTGACATTGCTGGGTCGCCCGAAAGTTCAAGGGCTGGAGCATGTTCCGGACTCCGGTGCCGTCATCCTGGCCAGTAACCACCTCGCCGTCGCCGACAGCTTCTACCTGCCGCTGGTGGTGAAGCGCCGGATCACCTTCCTCGCCAAGGCCGAGTACTTCACCGGCACCGGCCTCAAGGGCTGGTTCCAGCGCTGGTTCTACACGGCGGCCGGACAGGTTCCGATCGACCGCACCGACGCCGACTCCGCGAGGGCGGCGCTGACCACTGCCCAGCGCATCGTCTCCCAGGGCAAGCTGCTCGGGATGTATCCCGAGGGCACCCGTTCCCCCGACGCCCGGCTCTACAAGGGAAAGACCGGGCTGGCCCGGCTGGCGCTGGAGACCGGCGTCCCCGTCATCCCGGTCGCCATGGTCGGCACCGACGTCGTCAACCCGCCGGGTTCGAAGATGTGGCACTTCGGCCGTGTCGAGGTGCGGTTCGGCAAGCCGATGGACTTCACCCGGTTCGAAGGACTGGCAGGCAACCGCTTCATCGAGCGCGCCGTCATCGACGAGGTGATGTACGAGCTGATGCAGCTGTCCGGCCAGGAGTACGTCGACCTGTACGCCGCGGACGTCAAGGAAGCACTGGAGAGTGGCGCAGGCGGCACGCCACCGGCCCGCATTCCGACGGCCGCCGCGGGTTAACTCGAGGCGTGCGCGGGGGCGACGTCGACGCTCTCGCGGCTGCCGTCACGCGCCCTGAGCGTGACCGATCCCGCGACGACGATCAAGGCGATGGCCCACCACACGTACGAGCCGCCAAGCATCTGGCGCCACAGCGACGCGGACGTCTCCTTGTGCTCGATCATCAGATGGATCGGCGCGAAGTACATCAGCAGCACGCCGACCGCGCTCACGACACCCATCGCGACGTTGCGGTAGCGGACGCCGAGGACGGCCGTCGTCAGAACCGCGGGCAGAGCCCACACCCAGTGGTGCGACCACGACACCGGCGAGACGACCAACCCGAACATCGCGACACAGATCAGCGCCATGACCGCCCGGTCACCGGAACGGGCCTGCGAGCGCAGCACGTGACGCACGGCCCACACCGTCACGCCGAGCACGGCGAAGCAGGCGATCAGCCAGATCACGAAGCGCGGCGTCTCGCCGAGTCCGAGGCGGGCCAGGGTGCCTGCGATGTTCTGGTTGGTGAGATAGGTGGCGGTGCCGATCCGGTCGGTGTCGTGCACCGTCTCGGTCCAGTACATCCACGAGTCGTGCGCGGCCACGATGAATCCGACCGCCGTCGCGAGGATGGCCGACGCCACGCTCACCAACAGCGCTCTGGTGTCGCGCCGCAGCAGGAAGTACAGCAGGAAAACCGCGGGCGTCAGCTTGAGCGCGATGGCCACGCCGATGAGCAGGCCTCGCGGCCACGGCGTCTTCCTCGGGACGCAGTCGGCGATGACCAACGTCATCAGGACGACGTTGATCTGGCCGAACTCGAAGTTGGACCGGATGGGCTCCAGGTAGACCACCGCGGGGGCGACGATCGCCGCCGCCAGCCAGCAGCGCCTGCGCCACGGCGGCGTCGAGATCGCCGTCGAGTGCTCCCACACCTGGAGCCGGGTGAGCATGATCATGGTGGTGACCAGAAGCAACGCGAAGGTGATGACGGTGATCGTCGCGCTCGCCGCGTCGAGCGACAGCCACGCGAACGGGGAGAAGACCGCTGCCGCGAGTGGCGGGTAGGTGAAGGGAAGATTCAGGCCGGCCTCGGTGTGGAACAGCACGCCGTCGGCGTAGAGCGAGGTGCCGTCGAGCCACGCCCGACCGCCCATCCGATAGACGTCGATGTCGATGCGGTACGGGGTGGTGGCCAGCAGTCGCCAGCCCGCCCACACCACTCCCGCGGCGGTCAGCAACTGAAACAGCCGCCACGCCACGGTGGGCCACCGCGCCCAGCCGGGCGACTGCGGAATTCTCATCTCGCGGTCAAGAGTATCGGTGCTCGTCGGCGCGTCGGGGACCATCCGCTCCACGACGCGCGCTGGTCGGCGTAAGTTTTGCCCGTGTTCGACGATTGGAAGTTCGACCTCGGGTTGGACCTGGCGATCCCGCCCGGCCGGTTACCGCTGCTGTGGTGCCTGATCTCGTTCCTGCTGACGTTCCTGGTGACGCGCACCATCGTCCGGTACATCAGGCACAACGAGAACAACAAGGCCAGCGACACCCCGCCCAAGTGGTGGCAGCCGCGGAACATCGGCCACGGCAGTACCCACATCCACCACGTCGTCATCGGCGTCATCCTCGTCATGATCTCCGGGGTAACCATGGTGACCCTCGCAGTAGACGGCGGTGTGGCCGAATTCACTGCAGCGGCAATCTTCTTCGGGATGGGCGCCGCCCTGGTGCTCGACGAGTTCGCGCTGATCCTGCACCTCCAGGACGTGTACTGGTCCGAGGACGGCAGGACGTCGGTCGACGCCGTGTTCGCCGCCATCGCCGTGGCGGGGCTGCTGATCCTCGGCTTCAACCCGCTGTCGTTCTTCGACATCGACATCTGGCGCGAGGACCAGACACTGCTGGCCCGGGCGACGGTCGTGGGTATCGCGCTGGTCACGCTGCTGCTCGCGGTGGTGGTGCTGCTCAAGGGAAAGGTGTGGACGGGCCTGGTGGGAATGTTCATCACACCGCTGCTGCTCATCGGCGCGGGTCGGCTGTCGCGTCCACATGCGCCATGGGCGAGGTGGCGCTACAGCAAGCGCCCGAAGAAGATGCGCCGTGCCCTGGAGCGGGAGCGACGTCAGCGGCGGCCCGTCGTGCAGGCCAAGCTCTGGCTGCAGCACGTCGTCGCCGGCGAGCCCCACTTTCCCGACGACCACGAGGTCGACGCTCAACTGGACCGGGAGATCCACCCGGCTCCGTCGCCTGCGCCGGTCCCGGCGAGCACCGAAGCGGCCTGATGAAGTATTTCTACGACACCGAGTTCATCGACAACGGCCGCACGATCGAGCTCATCTCGATCGGGGTGGCCGCCGAGGACGGCCGCGAATATTACGCGGTATCAACGGAATTCGACCCTGATCGTGCGGGGGCGTGGGTCCGCAAGCACGTGCTCCCGAAACTTCCGTCGCCCGCGTCGAAGCTGTGGCGGTCCCGCCGGCAGATCCGCTCGGACCTCGAGGACTTCTTCGACGTCGACGGTGACGAGACGATCGAACTCTGGGCCTGGGTGGGTGCGTACGACCACGTCGTGCTGTGCCAGCTGTGGGGGCCGATGACCGACCTGCCGCCCGCCATCCCCAGGTTCACCAGGGAGTTGCGGCAGTTCTGGGAGGAGCGCGGGTCGCCGCGGATGCCACCTCGTCCCCGCGATGCGCATGACGCGCTGGTCGACGCCCAGCACAACCTGACCAGGTTCCGCCTCATGACCGCGAACCTCCCCGATCGGGACGACGACGACGGAGCCTGGGCCGCACGCGCCTGAACTGCGACGATGGGTAGGCCGGGGTTGTCGGGAGCGCTTCGGCGCGCGGTTACCATGGACGGGTGAACTGGACCGTCGACGTACCCATCGACCAGCTGCCCGAGCTGCCGCCGCTCTCGAGCGACCTGCGTGAACGGCTCGACGCCGCGCTGGCCAAGCCGGCGGCCCAACAGCCCAGCTGGCCCGCCGACCAGGCCAAGGCGATGCGCACGGTCCTCGAGAGCGTGCCGCCGGTCACCGTGCCCTCGGAGATCGAGCGACTAAAGGGCCACCTTGCCGACGTAGCGCGCGGTGAGGCGTTCCTGCTGCAGGGCGGTGATTGCGCCGAGACCTTCGTCGACAACACCGAGCCGCACATCCGCGCCAACATCCGCACGCTGCTGCAGATGGCCGTCGTGCTGACCTACGGCGCGAGCATGCCGGTGGTGAAGGTCGCGCGCATCGCGGGCCAGTACGCCAAACCGCGCTCGTCCGACATCGACGC
>JAOPUT010000241.1 GCA_025963385.1 Mycobacterium sp. | reverse complement strand
GCGTGCTGGAGACTGCCGTGATCGGGGTGCCCGACGAGCAGTGGGGCGAGCGACCGCGGGCCTACGTCGTGTTGAAGCCCGGAAGCGGCGCCTGCGAGGCGGATCTGATTGCCCACGTCAAGCAGCGGATTGCGCGATACAAGGCGCCCCGCGAGGTCGTGCTGATCGATGCCCTTCCCAAGACCTCCACCGGCAAGTTCAGGAAGGTGGCGCTGCGCGAGGAAGCCTGGGCCCAGAAAGACACACGGATCCAAGGTTGAGGGCGACGCGCGGTCAGAGCGGGAACGCCAGGCCTTCGCGGAGCCGTTCGGCCGCGTCGTCTATCGCCTCGGTCGTGCGGGCGTAGACGCCCACCTCGGTGAAGAACCCATGGAAGACACCGGGATAACGCCTCAGCGTGGCGGGCACCCCATCGGCACGCAGGCGCTCGACGAATGCCTCCGAGTCGTCACGGAGGACGTCGACCTCGGCGGTGATGACGTGGGCGGGCGGCAGTCCCGCCAGGGACGGTGCCTTCTCGGGTGACACCAACGGGTTTGAGTGATCAGATTCGTCGCTGACATACAGCGACATGAACCATCGGGCGTCCACTGCCGCCAAGATCGGGGCATCGGCATGCTCGGTCCACGAGGGTCGTTGTGAGGCGAAGTCGGTGGGCGGGTACACCAGCAGTTGGAAGCAGGGCAGAGGGTGGCCGGTCCGTATCGCTTCGAGTCCCACTGCGATCGAGAGGTTGGCGCCAGCGCTGTCGCCGCCGATGGCGATACGGCGTGAGTCGATACCGAGATACGCGGCGCTCTGCACAGTCCAGTTGAACACGGCGACAGCGTCGTTCAGGCCGGCGGGAAATGGATGTTCGGGTGCGAGCCGGTAATCCACCGACACCACGACGCAGTGCGCCTTCGTGGCCAGCATCCGGCATACCTCGTCGGCGCCGTCGAGCCCGCCCAGTACCCAGCCGCCACCGTGAATCCAGACCAGGGCCGGCAGATCGACGGCGTCAGAAGGCCGGTACGTCCGCACCGCGACGTCGTGCCCGTCGGACGCGACCACGAGATCGGCCACCTGATGCAGCGGTGTCAGCGGCTGCCTGCCCGATGGAGTGTCGAGCAATTCCCGGGCCTTGTCCACGCCCAACGTGTGGATTGGCAGCGGAAATGATCGTGCCCAGGCATCTGCTACCGCTCGCGCGTCAGGATCGAGCATGGGTGTGTCCCTCCGTGCGCGGCATCGACGTTTGATTCAGAGGCCGAGGTGGCCGGCGATGTCCTCGTAGTTGCTCTGCCACAGGCCCGGTGAACCCTTGGGGTAGAGCGAGCGGAATCCGAGCAGCTTCTGCACCCGGGGTGAGAGGGTCTTGACGAGCTCCAGGTCGAGGAGGAAGGGGTAGGCCTCTTCGGGGGTCAGGAACGCTGGCTGCAGGGGAATCGTCAGGCCGCGCCGGTACTCGGACTCCGTCACGTTCGCACCACCACCGTGGCATACCTTGCCGCTGAAGAAGATCACGTCGCCGGCCTTCATCTCGGCCGGGATGGTCATCTCAGGGGTGCCGCGGTCCTCGTAGTCGTCCCAGTCGTTGCTGCCCGGAATGACGCGGGTGGCGCCGTTGTCTTCGGTGAAGTCGGTGAGTGCGATCAGGAAGTTGACCATGACCATGGGGCCGGTCTTGCCCATCGTCACGGCGAAGTGGTTGTTCTCGAGATCGCGGTGCAAGAGCTGTGCTTTGTTGCCCGGTCCGATCTCGATGACCTGAGCCGTCGTCATCCAGTAGTCGCCCGACTCTTCGCGGTAGACCGCTTCGCCGAGTTCGTGGAGTAGATCGTGGTCGATGATCTCGTCACGGAACGTGGGGCTCAGGGTAATCAGGTTGGTCAGGCGTTTGGTCTGAGCGCCGTGAAATTCTGCGGCGAACTCATCGTCGTGCTTGGAGCCTGCGCCGAGTTCGGCGAGCGCGGGGTCGACTTCCTCGTTCACGCGCCGGACCTGGTCCGCGGTGAGGAACCTCTCGATGATCACGCCGCCGTCGGCGTTGACGATGTCCAGGATGTCTACGACCGGGGTCTCGGGGGACACGTGCCGCAGGCGCAGGGCTGTAGTTGCTTCGGTGTTCATCATGAGTGTGCTCTTTACGGTCGGGGGTTGATCGCACTTTAGTGGATCACCCGATCTGGTCGTTTGACCATGATGGCCACCGGTTAGCGATAATGTCAAGGCCCAATTGCATGAAATGCTTGATGGAAGCTGGTTTCGGCAGGTTTTCGATCAACCTTGCACAGGGAGGCAGGCACATTCTTTCATGCGATCTGGTTGACAGATCATAGCTTTGCATGTGTTATTGGACACGACGATCTAGTCAAACGATCACAAAACTGCCGTGGATCGACGGAACCTCGGGCCGTGCCCGAGTTCGGTACACCGAGAGGGAAAGCAGATGGCGCAGGACGGATTTGGCTCATGGACAAGGTAGTTGCATCAGCCCGGGATGCGGTCTCCGACATCGCTGACGGAGCCACGATCTCGGTGGGAGGGTTCGGTCTGTGTGGAATCCCGTCGGTGCTCATCGAGGCGCTACTGCACGCCGACGTCTCCGATCTCGAGATCGTCTCCAACAACTGTGGCGTTGACGACTGGGGTCTTGGGCGCCTGCTGTCGGCGCACCGCATCCGTCGCATGGTGTCGTCGTACGTGGGGGAGAACAAGGAGTTCGCTCGGCAGTATCTTGCCGGCGAACTGGAGGTCGAACTCACGCCCCAGGGAACTCTCGCCGAGCGCATGCGGGCAGGCGGATCGGGCATCGCGGCGTTCTACACCCGCACGGGCGTCGGCACTCACGTTGCCGAGGGCGGCCTGCCGTGGCGTTATGACGCACACGGGGAGATCGCCGTCGCGTCACCGCCGAAGCCGACCCAGTGCTTCGAAACTGCAGGAGGCCCAGCTGAATTCGTACTCGAAGAGGCGATCACCACCGACTTCGGACTGGTGCGGGCATGGAAGGGCGATCGTCACGGCAACCTCATGTACCGGGACTCGGCGCGCAACTTCAACCCGGTGGCAGCCATGTGCGGGAACATCACCATCGCCGAGGTCGAAGAGCTCGTCGAACCTGGCGAGCTCGACCCAAACTTCATCCACACCTCAGGCGTGTTCGTGCACCGCGTCGTCCAACTGACGCCCCAGGAAGCCGACGACAAGCGCATCGAACGCCTCGTCACCCGACCACGCCAGGAGGCGGTCCGATGAGCTGGACACGCACACAGATGGCCGCTCGTGCCGCAGCAGAGCTCCGCGACGGGTGGTACGTCAACCTCGGGATCGGCATCCCCACCCTCGTCCCGGCCCACGTGCCCGCCGACGTGCACATCGTCCTGCAGTCGGAGAACGGCCTTCTGGGCATGGGGCCCGCGCCATATGAGGGCGACGAGCACCCCGACATGGTCAACGCGGGCAAGGAAACCGTCACCCTGCACACCGGTGCGTCGATCGTCGACTCCTCGACGTCGTTCGGAATGATCCGCGCCGGCAAGATCGACGCCACCATCCTCGGCGCAATGCAGGTCTCGAAGCGCGGTGACATCTCCAACTGGGTGATCCCGGGGAAGATGGTCAAGGGCATGGGTGGCGCCATGGACTTAGTCCACGGCGCCAAGCGCGTGATCGTCCTGATGGACCACGTGGCCAAGGACGGATCGGCGAAAATTCTCGAGGACTGCACCCTTCCGTACACCGGGCGGGGTGTGGTGCACCGGATCATCACCGACCTTGCCGTCATGGACGTGACTGCAGACGGTCTCCGCGTCGTCGAGCTGGCACCCGACGTCAGCGCCGAGGACGTCGAAGCGGCCACCGAATGCGCGCTGCTCTGGTGAACTCGCCGCGCCGCAAGGATTCCCCCGAACACCATCCCTCCGATTTCGAGGAATAGCCAATGAACCCCATCGACAGCTCATACGTTGCCTTCCAACGCTGTTCGCGTAGCGTCGGCGGCGGCGTCAGCTCCGGTCTACGAGCCGCCATGAAGCCGCATCCACTCTTCGTCGACAGAGCCGAGGGTGCGCACGTGTGGGACCTCGGGGGCACCGAGTACGTCGACTACGTCATGGGTTGGGGGCCAACGATCGTCGGCCACAGCCACCCGCACATCGTCGATGCCGTCCAGCAGATGGTGCCGCGCATGCAGATGGTCGGGATGGGCCACGCACTCGAGTACGAGGCCGCCGAACTCGTGCTCGACGCGGTCCCGGGCACCGAACGCCTCCTCTGGACGAACTCGGGAACAGAAGCCGTGCAGATCGCCCTTCGCCTTGCCCGGGCCGCGACGGGGCGAAACCGGGTATTGAAGTTCACCAAGAGCTATCACGGTTGGCACGATTCGGTGTACGCGAGTCTGGATGCCAGCCACGTCGCGGAGACGGCTGTTCCCGGGAGCGCGGGGCAGAACCCGAACGCGATCGCCGACCTCGTCGTCGCGCAATTCAACGACACGGCAGGCGTGGAGCGAATTCTCGCCGAGGCACGCGAGCGTGACATCGCCGCCGTACTGATCGACCCGATCATGAGCAACGCCGGTGTGGTCGCACCTGCACCCGGATTCCTCGAACGCCTTCGCACGCTGTGTGACCTGCAGGGCGTCGTCCTGATCTTCGATCAGGTCATCGCCGGATTCCGCATCGCCCGCGGCGGCGCCACCGAGCGTTACGGCGTGACGCCGGACCTCTCGGTCTTCGGCAAGGCGATCGCCGGAGGATTCTCCCAAAGCGCGGTCGCCGGAAAGGCTGCGCTGATCGACCAGGTCGCGACCGGGGTCACCCACGCAGGCACCTACAACGGCAACCCCGTCAGCCTGGCGGCGGTCAAGGCCACCCAGGAACTGCTGGCTCAGCCAGGCGTCTTCGAGGGGTTGGAGGCGGTCTCTGCGCTGTTCGAGGAGCGTGTTCAGCACGTCTTCGATCGCATGCCGGGGCGCCCGGGCCTGAGCCGGATCGGCTCACTGTTGAACTTCGTGCCACCGGCCGACATCAGGGCGCAAGAGCAGCGTCAACTGTGGGACCACATCATCGAGGACATGCTGGGACGTGGCGTGGTGCTCCTCCCGTCGGGAAAGATCTTCCTGTCGACGGCACATACCGCCCAGGACGTCGATCGCACCGTTGATGCCTTCGAACAGACCCTGCAACGACTTTCGGAACTTCAGCCGCTCTGAGTGCCTGCTCGTGGAGTCGCTCGGTCGTCTCCTCTTGACAGCCTCGACGTTCAATGTGATCATTTGACCAAGTCGATTGACCAACCGTGACGACCGTAGGGAACTACCGTGAATAACCCGCCAGTCGAACACCTCGACGTCCTCATCGTCGGAGCCGGTCTTTCCGGTATCGGAGCGGCCGTCCACCTGCAGAACGAGGCGCCGACGAAGAAGTTCGCCATCATCGAGGGGCGCGACAATCTTGGTGGAACGTGGGATCTGTTCCGCTACCCCGGAATTCGTTCGGACAGCGACATGTACACCCTGGGCTACGGATTCAAGCCGTGGACCAAGGAACGCGCGATCGCGAGTGGCGAGTCGATTCTCGACTACCTGTGGGAGACGGTGTCCGAGAACGACCTCAAGCGCCACATCAAGTTCGGGCACCAGGTCCGTCGCGCCGAGTGGTCGAGTGAGTCATCGCTGTGGACCGTGCAGCTCGAGCACCTTGGCGAGACGCTGACCATCACGTGCAACTTCCTGTTCATGTGCTCGGGCTACTACAACTATCGCAACGGTTTCTCGCCGGAATTCCCGGGACGCGAACGTTTCTCGGGGCCCGTCATCCATCCCCAGCACTGGCCTGCCGATCTCGACTACGTCGACAAGAACGTGGTCGTGGTCGGATCAGGCGCGACTGCCATCACGCTGATTCCCAATCTTGCGACTACGGCAAGGAAGGTGACCATGTTGCAACGTTCCCCGTCCTACGTTGCCATCGACCAGGCCATCGACCAGAAGGCGGTCCGCCTACGCAAGCAATTCGGCGATCGTCTCGGTTACTGGTTGATCCGCCAGCGCAACACCAGGCGGCAGCAAGCCATGTACAAGCTGGCGCAGTCTCGTCCTGACGAGTTCAAGGCCACCCTGTTCAAGGACATTCGTGACCTCGTGGGGCAGGACTATCTCGACGAGCACTTCACGCCGACCTACCAACCCTGGGATCAACGAGTCTGCCTGATCCCCGACGGTGACTTCTTTCAGGCCATCAAGTTCGGCAAGGCCGACGTAGCGACCGGCCACATTCGATCGTTCACCGAGACCGGCATCGAGCTCGAGTCCGGCGAGCAGATCCCGGCGGACATCATCGTCACGGCAACGGGTCTGGAACTCGTCTCCCTCGGTGAGGTCGACTTCTTCGTCGACGGAGAACAAGTGGACTTCTCACAACGCTGGACCTACAAGGGACTGGCCTTCTCCGGTGTTCCGAATTTGGCGTTCACGTTCGGCTACGTCAACACGTCCTGGACGGTGCGCGCGGAACTCGTCGCGAAGTTCGTCTCGCGGCTGCTCAACCACATGGACAAGGCCGGTGCCGGTGCCGTGACCCCAACGCTGCGCCCTAGTGATGCCGCGATGCCGAAGAAGTCGTTCGTCGAAGGATTCACCTCCGGGTACTTCAAGCGTGCGAACGGTGTCCTGCC
Source organism: Mycobacterium sp. (assembly GCA_025963385.1). Classification (GTDB taxonomy): domain Bacteria; phylum Actinomycetota; class Actinomycetes; order Mycobacteriales; family Mycobacteriaceae; genus Mycobacterium. Next base: position 1,522 of record JAOPUT010000241.1, on the reverse strand, counting down.
CCGCCAGGGCGATCGTGCCCCGTGGATCAACCCACAGAACCACGCTGCCACGAAGAAGCTGCTCACCGCGCCGTTCGATGATGGCGTCCTGACGTTCGCCACTCGCTGACCTACTCGTGCGATGACGACGGCCAAGGGACGACGCGCGGTGAACGGTTCGAAGGGCGTCAATCCATTCACCGCGGGATGCGCCTGGATCGACGGTGACTTCGTGCCGATCGGGGAAGCCCGCGTGCCCATCCTCGATACCGGGTTCACCCGCTCCGATCTCACCTACGACGTTGCGGCCGTGTGGAAGCGGAGGTTCTTCCGGGTCGAGGACCACCTCGATCGGTTGGAACGCAGTTGTGGGAGCCTGCGGCTGCGGTTGCCGAAACCGAGGGACGAAATTCGCGGCCTCATGATCGAATGCGTGCGGCACGGTGGTTTCGACGACGCATTCGTGGAAGTCGTCGTTACCCGTGGCGTGCCCCTCCCTGGTGACCGCGATCCGAGGAATGCGACTCAGCGCCTCTACGTCTACGCCGTTCCCTATGTCTGGATCGTGATGTCTGGATCGTGCAACCTGAGGTGCAGCAGCGTGGTGTGGACGTCGTCATCGCGCGCGACACCATTCGCATCCCTCCGAGTGCAGTCGACCCCCGCGTGAAGAACTTCCACTGGGCCGACCTGACACGCGGGCTCTTCGAGGCCTATGACCGCGGTGCAGCGTTGGCACTGATGACCGACGGACGCGGAAACATCACCGAGGGAACGGGATTCAACATCTTTGCGGTGCGTTCCGATGGCGGCCTGATGACCGCCGAGGATGGCGTTCTCGAAGGGATCACGCGGCGAACGGTGATCGAGATCGGCCGCGCCGACGGACATGGCGTGCACGTGGGACCGTTACGCGCCGAGAACGTCACCGGTGCCTCCGAGGTGTTCTTGACGAGCACCGCAGGGGGAGTGATGCCGGTGGCCAGCGTCGACGGGGTCCGCCTTGGCGACGAGTGCCCAGGCCCGGTGACCCGACGCATCAGTTCCCGGTACTGGGATTTGCACGGGGAGTCCGAACACACCATCAGCATCGACCAGTGAGATAGCGGAAGAATCTAGGAGCTGAACATGAGCGTGCTCGATCGCTTCCGGATCGAGGGCAAGGTCGTCATCGTCACTGGCGCCTCGTCGGGGCTGGGCGTCGCCTACGCCAAGGGTTTCGCCGAAGCCGGTGCCCGCGTGGTGCTGGGGGCACGTCGCATCGACAAGCTCGAGCAGACGGTGAAGGTCGTCGAGTCGATCGGTGCCGCCGCAGTTGGCGTCGTCACCGATGTCGCCGATCCCGAGCAGGCCGGCGGTCTGGTGGACGCGGCCATGGCCGAGTTTGGTCAAGTCGACGTGCTGATCAACAACGCAGGCATCGGTACCGCCGTACCGGCCACTCGCGAGACCCCCGAGCAATTCCGGTCCGTGATCGACATCAACCTCAACGGTTCGTACTGGATGGCCCAGGCCTGTGGTCGGGTGATGGCGCCGGGCAGCT
>JAOPUT010000224.1 GCA_025963385.1 Mycobacterium sp. | reverse complement strand
GAGATTCCTCAGTCAGTTTCGCGAACGCCTGATCGGGGTTGCAACCATGGATGGCTATGACAGCGCCCTTGGCCATGTCGATGTCAGAACGCGAGACGAGTGCTGTCTCTAGTTGGGTGACGGTTTCACGGGCCTTCTGCCACCGGCGGGAATTGCTAATTGCCTGACCGGCGGCAGCGCTGTACAGCCGCATGAGCTCAGTGTCGAACTCATCGAAGGCCGTTGAGGTATGGCTATAAATGTTCAGCGAACCGACGAGTTCCTGCTCGCTATCCACCCCAGCGATCAACAGGGGAACCGACAAGCTCGCACGAATTTCATGCCGCTGTGCCGCTTCGACGAACTCCGGCCACCGTTCATGTTCGTCGCCGATGATCGCGCGGAGCGGCGTACCGCTCAGCGCGGCTTCCAAGCACGGCCCTCGGCCCGACGCATACTGCTCGCGGTCGAGATCCAGCGCCAGATCATGAGTGCAAGCGGCGGTGCGAACGTCCGGCCAAGACAGCACGGTGATGCTGATGACGTCGGCGTGCGAGATGGCAGCGAGTGCCGTCGCGGCCACCCGCCCCGCTACGGCTTCCAAGGATTCTTCGGCAGCGAAAAGGTCCCGTAACCCCTCGACTGCGTCCGCTGTGGTTACCAGCCTGGCCAAGGGTGCGGCGATACCAGCACTCATGTGGTGCCCTTCAAGCATGCGATAACCGCTGCGACGGACACACTCTGATTCGACTGTAGCCCTAAAGCGCAGCCGCATCGCTTACCGCCCATTGTTCGTTTAGGCAGTCTCACCACAGTCAAGGACATGCCCTCCTGTCGCCATCAGTTCGCTCATGGCGACACACAGCGGCCCCGGAAACACCACCACGATCCAACGGGCGTGTTCTCTAGCCGGAAAGCAAAGTCCCTGTTCAGCGTGACCTGTTTAATGCTAGTGGGGCTTGCCTTAAGACCTCTAGTCGCTGCACACTTAACGCATGCTTGACTTGCGTTTACCTCGGATGTGGGCATCGTGACCGACGAGGTGCGCCGCCGCCCTGGTGGTCGATCCGCTCGCATCGCCCGAGCGGTGGCCGACGCGACGTTGGACGTCATGGCCGAGAAGGGTTTCGCCGACTTCACCGTCACCGACGTGGCCGTGCGGGCGGGGGTGCACGAAACGTCGATCTACCGTCGATGGGGCAGCCGGGAGAACCTCATCGCCGACACACTGCTCGCCTACAGCGAGCGCCTTATCCCCGTTCCGGACACCGGGTCCATCAGAACCGATCTGCGCGCACTCCTGGCCTCCGTGGCCGACTACCTCGCTACGCCCATCGGCAAGGCAATGAGCCAGGCTCTCGCGTTCAGCGGTGACGAAGCACGCTGGGAGAAGGTCCGATTCGACTTTTGGAGCACACGGTTGCAGTTGGCCCGCTCCATCGTCGAGCGGGCCGTCGAGCGCCAAGAGGTGCCGCCTGATACCGACGCCCGGCTGCTGCTCGAAACCCTCATCGCGCCACTGCAATTCCGCGTTCTCGCCACGCGGGAAGTCATCGACGGTGAGCTGTGCGACCGCCTCACCGACCTCGTACTCGACGGCATCCTGCCGCGCCCTGACCCGACGAGAAAGCAGAAGCCATGACCACACACGACTCGACCGACACCTACATCGACGGTCGCCTCGTCGCACCCGCCGAAGTCCAGGGCTGGGAGTCCCGGCGCGCCTACGCGGTCTTCAAGAAGCTGACCTCTCGCGTCGGCAGGCTCGGCATGGCCGAGTTGGTTCCTGGCGCCGACCTCTCCACGCTGGACACCACCGATGCGCGAGCCATGCGCGACGTGCTCGTCACGGTCAAGCTGCACCTCGGCCACGCCGGTCTCTTTGCCATCTTGAAGCATGAACTCGCGCTCTCCGAACGCATCGCACGCGTCGCCGTCGCCGCCAGTCGCGGTGGCAGCACCTACAGCGCGATCCGGCTCGTCGCGCCCAACTGCTCGGCCTCGGAGTTCGGAGCATGGTTCGAATCGCTCACTGCCACCAACGCCGAAGCCGAGATGATCGCGGCGTGCCCAGACCACTACCTCTTGCGTGGACTGCCAGACGGACGCCAAGAGGTCGTCGAAACCACCGGCGGATCGCCAACGGCCACCCGATTCCTCGTCGACTATGCCAGCGGCGGGCAGGTTTCCATTGCGGCCAATCCTGACTATCCGGTCCAGATCGCCGGTCAGGCTGTCCTCGACGATGGACTCGTCATCGGCGGTGTTCGCCACCAGTTCCGTGACTTCGACGGTGCGATGGAGGCTCTGCTGACCGTCGAGTTCCCGCGTGTGTTCCCCTCCAGGATGGTCACCGAACACCGCTGGCACCTAGCTACCGAGTTCGGCAACTGGATCACTGCTTTTCAGCAATAGCGCGAACCAACCCAAAGACGGCGGAAGGCTCCTCGAGGACTTCGCGTTCCCCCTCGCACGGCCGGCGCCCGCTCCCTTCCGCAAACGTCCAGTTCGTCTCGTTCGCATCGAGAAGGTCAAGGGTTCGATACCCCTTGGCTCATCCGTCGGCGCTGCTCAACGGTTGGCAGAAGGTCGAGCTGTCGTGGAGGTCGTAGTGCGCCAGGCGATGGTGCGTAGCTCGAAGCCAACAGATCATGCTGGAGGCAAGCCCGGCAGCTCAGGAGGGTCCACTCCGAGCTCTTTCAGACGCGCCGAGTAGGTGGCGAGATTTCGAATCTTGACCTCCTCGTAGCCGCGGATGAGGTCCGGCGCCGAGGCTACTGCCACGGCTCTTTCGTATGACTCCGATGTAAGAGACTGCAACAGGTCCATGATCGTTCGTTCGTAATGCGCGACCAGAAGGCGTTCAGCCCGCCGCATGTGGGTGTGGCCGAAGGGATCCAGTGGGGTGCCCCGGATCCACTTGGCTCGGGCGAGAACTCGAAGCACGACATGAGTTCGTGGCCCCATACCGATCTTCTTGTTCCGACCGAGAGCCTTGAGCATCGGGGGGTGCAGTTTGAAGGTCAGGTTCTCCCCACCGGGCACCTGCGCCCGCACCGACGCGAGAAAGCTTGGCTCGGTCAGCATCCTGGCCACCTCGTACTCATCCTTGTAGGCGATGAGTTTGAAGAAGTTCCGAGTCAC
>JAOPUT010000099.1 GCA_025963385.1 Mycobacterium sp. | reverse complement strand
CGCCGGCGGAGATGTTGACGTTCTTGAGCAGGTCCAGGGCGACGAACCGGTCGTTGCCGCTGGCCTCCGGGTCGTCGATGATCCGGCGGAGCTGGGCGAGGTGGGCGGGCCGCAGGAAGTGCGCGATGTCGTGCATGGCCTCGGCGGTCAGCAGCTGCAGCGCGGACGGGTCGACCTGCAGGAAGGTGCGGCCGTCCACCTCGAAGGTGCTGACCCCCTCGGTGCTCAGCAGCCGGTAAGGGGTCTCGTCGTACCCCGTCGGCAGCAGGTCGGAGTAGCGGAACTCAGCGTCGGCACTCACCGGGCGAACCTCACGTCATCACGGGGGAAACGGGCACGCCGAGCGTAGTCGTCCTGGTTAGGCTGGACCCATGGAGGGACAGCCGCGAGACCCAGGTCACGACCCGAGCCGGCTCCGGATCTCGGACGCCGACCGGCACCAGGTGGCCGAGGTGCTGCGCCAGGCCGCCGGCGACGGCCGCATCGACCTGGCCGAGCTCGACGAGCGCCTCGAGGCGACGTACGCCGCGAAGACCTACGGCGAGCTGGTGCCGATCACCGTCGACCTCCCGACGCACGGCCGTCCGGTGCCCGCCGCCCGCCCGTCCTCCACGCCGGCCTGGTCGCCCGGCGCGACGACCGGGGTGCGCTACTCCGGCTCGGTGGCGGTGATGTCGGAGACCAAGCGGGTCGGTGCCTGGGTCGTCGAGAACGACCACACCGCGTTCGCGCTGATGGGCAGCGTCGTCCTCGACCTGCGGCAGGCGCAGTTCCAGCAGCGCGAGGTGACGATCTTCGCGCACGCCGTGATGGGCGAGGTCCGGATCGTCGTCGACGCCGGTACGACGGTCGTGGTCGAGGGCACGGCGGTGATGGGGGAGTACTCCGAGCAGCGCCCGCGGGTGCCGTTCGACGCGGAGAGGGGCGGTCCCGTCGTCCGGGTCAAGGGCGTCGCGTTGATGGGGTCGGTGCACGTGCAGCGCAAGGGCCCGCCCGGCGAGAGGCTGCGCCAGATCCTGCGCCGCTGAGCCCCCACTACGGGGCGGCCCCGGGCCGGCCACGTCGGCGTCACCCGCTGCTCATCGCGCGGCGCGAAAGATTTCGTGTCGCGGAAGTCTTCACAGCGCCGGAAGTTCGGCTAGGTTGCGAAGCGTTCGCCTGCCTTGGGGGAGGTCCGGCGACCGAGACCCGACCTCGGTTCTCGCCCCGCATCGGTCTGCTCGTCGTCTTTCGGAGGTGGCCCATGGCCAGAAGTTCCCTGCGTGTCTCGCTCGTCGCCGGCCTGGGCGTGATGGTGCTCGCCGCCTGCGCCCCTCCCTCGGACAACGGAGGGTCCGGCAGCGGCTCCGGGGGCGGCAGCGACGCCAAGACCGCGACCTCCGCCGCGGACTTCGGCGGCATGGACGGGCTGGTCAAGGCGGCCAAGAAGGAGGGCGAGCTCAACGTCATCGCGCTGCCCCCGGACTGGGCCAACTACGCCAACATCATCAAGGGCTTCAGCGCGAAGTACGGCATCAAGGTGAACTCCGCGCAGCCGGACGCCGCCAGCCAGGACGAGATCAACGCCGCGAAGTCGCTCAAGGGCACCACCCGGGCGCCCGACGTGTTCGACCTCGGCCAGTCCGTTGCGCTGGCGAACACCTCGATGTTCGCCGACTACAAGGTGTCCACGTGGGACGACGTCCCCGCGGACTTCAAGGACGAGAACGGCGCCTGGATCAACGACTACGGCGGCTACATGTCCATCGGCTACGACTCGAGCAAGGTCCCGGACGTGACCGGCCTCGACGACCTGCTCGGCAAGGACTTCAAGGGCAAGGTCGCCCTCAACGGTGACCCGACGACCGCCAGCGCTGCGGCGAACGGCGTGCTGATGGCCGCGATCGCCAACGGAGGGTCGGTCGATGACGTCGCTCCCGGCGTCGACTTCTTCGCCCGCCTCAACGGCGCGGGCAACTTCGTGCCCGTCGACCCGACGCCCGCGACCATCGAATCCGGGCAGACGCCCGTCGTCATCGACTGGGATTACCTGAATTCGGCGGAGACCAAGAAGATCCCAACCTGGAAGGTTTTCGTACCGTCCAATGCTCTTGTCGGCGGCTACTACTTCCAGGCCATCAACAAGGACGGCCCGCACCCCGCCGCAGCGCGACTTTGGCAGGAGTTCCTCTACAGCGACCAGGGCCAGAACCTATTCCTGAAGGGGCTCGCCCGTCCGGTGCGCGCCGATGCGATGGAGAAGGCAGGCACCATCGACAAGACCCTGCTCGCGGCGCTGCCGACGGTCAGCGGCACCCCCGTGCTCCCGACCAACGAACAGAGCGAGAAGCTCTCGGCCTACCTCGGAGCCAACTGGGCCAAGGCCATCAGCTGACTGCAGCGTCGGTCAGTGGATGGTGTAGCCGCCGTCGATGACGACGACCGATCCGGTCATGAAGGCCGAGGCGTCGGAGGCCATGTAGACGACCGTCGGCGCGATCTCCTCCGGTAGTGCGTAGCGCTTCATCGGAGCGTCCTCGATCCAGTGCTGGCGGAACTCCGGCTTGTCCACCGGCGCCATCTCGGTCTTGACGTAGCCGGGTGCGATCGCGTTGACACGGATGCCATACGGCGCCCACTCGGCCGCCAGCGACTTCGTCAGCTGGTGCACGGCGGCCTTCGACGCGTTGTAGGACGGCTGCCACTGCGGGCGGTTGACGATCAACGAGCTGATCGATCCGACGTTGAGGATGTTGCCGCCGCCGTGGTCCTTCATGTGGGCACCCGCGCGTTGGCTCAGCCTCCACAGCGACCGCATGTTGACGTCGAAGACGAGGTCCCACTCGTCGTCGCTGATCTCCAGTGCGGGTTTGTGGATGGCCAGTCCGGCGTTGTTCAGCAGGAGGTCGAGCCCGCCGAGGCGCTCTACGGCACCTGCGATGGCCTTGTCGGGGCCGTCCTGTGCGGTGATGTCGACCTCGAAGGCCTTGACCTCTAGCCCTTCTCGCGCCAGCGTCTCGACCGCGGCGGCATTGCGTTCGGCATCCCGCGAGACGAAGACGACGTCGGCGCCCGCCTCCGCGAGCCCGCGGACGAAGGCGAGGCCCAGACCGCGGTTGCCGCCGGTCACCAGCGCGCGCTTCCCGGTCAGTGAGAAGGCGTCGAGAACAGTCATGCGTTTCTCCGTTTCTGTGCAGACACGTAGTGCCTTGATTGCGTGGGGTCTCGGGCGGCAAGTCAGTCGCTGCCGCTGAATCTCCTGGTCGTCAATCCGTTGAGCAGCGCGGCCAGGATGAGGACCGCGCCGAGGGCGAGCAGCTGGAACTGCGTACCGGTGTTGCCCTCGAAGTACAGAATGATGCCCGCGTTGAGCCACACGATCAGGAGCGTGGCGAGCAGCACCCCGGCCAGGCGCCCGATGCCACCGGTGATCGCCACCCCGCCAAGGACGGCGATGGTGATCGCCGGCAGCGCCAGGCCATTGCCCGCGGTACCGGAATCCGGTCGGGCCGAGGCGAATTCGGCGGTGATGTACACGGCCACCAACCCGGACAGAATCCCCGCCATCACGTAGGCGCGCATTCGGGTGCCTGGCACGTCGACACCCGCCCAGCGCGCGGCGACGTCGTTGGTCCCGACGGCGTAGAGCCGTCGCCCGAAGGTGCCCCGCCCCAGCGCGAGCCACAGCACGAGGAGGACCGGGACCAGAAAGGTGAAGACGCCGAGCGGTACGTCGGGAATGTAGTCCCCGATGACGGGAACGCTCACCGAACCGGTCAGCGTGTACAGGTCTTGGATCTGCGGGCTGTTGATCGGTTTCTGGTCGTTGATGACCAATGCGATGGACTTGTAGGCGTAGTAGGTGGCCAAGGTGGCGATGAGTGCGGGGAAGCCGATGCGCGCGATCAGGAATCCGTTGATCGCGCCGAGCACCGCGCCCATGACCACGGCTAGCAGCACGGCGGCCAGCAGTGGCCAGCCCCACTTGCCGTACGCGAACCCGAAGACCATGCCCACCAGCGACACCATGGCACCGACCGAGAGGTCGATGCCACCGCGACCGGACACGATGACGAGAAGCTCGGCGAACGCCAGCAGCGCCAACGGAACTGCGTCGATCAAGGTCGACGACATGTAGTCGAAGTCGTAGTCACCGGCGAGGTAACCGTTGGCGCTCATGTACATCAGCCACGCGACGACGACCACGATCAGCACGCCGAGCAGAACGATCCGCTGGGTCAGAACGGCCTCGATGATCCTGTCCAACCGCCTGCGCGCGGCGGGCTTCTCCGCTGCGGGTGCGGGAGTGTCGACGCTCACGGGTCCCTCCTGGCACGGCGGCGGACGAGGTCGGTTCCCACGGCGACGACGATGAAGATCCCGACGAAGAGATCGGACAGCTGCGATGGCCAGCCCAGTTGTGTGACACCTGATTTCACGGTCTGCACCAACAGGGCGCCGAGGACGGTGCCGAGCACCGAGCCGCGGCCGCCCATGATGGACGTACCTCCGATGACCACCGCGGCGATCACCGCGAGTTCCTGCCCCGACCCGACGGACTGGTCGAGGCTCGAGGTGCCCTTCGCGATGGTGAAGATCGACGCCAGCCCGACGAGCAGGCCGGTGATGACGTAGGCGATCAGGATGCGGCGCTGCACTCTGATGCCGGCCAGCCGCGCGGCGACAGGATCACCACCCACCCCGAAGAAGTGGCGGCCGCCCGGGGTGTGCCGCAGATACCACCATGCGATGGCGGCGAGCACGACGGTGATGGCGAAACTGTGTGGCACGTCCAACGTTCGGCCGTCGACGCCGCGGCCGAACCAGGCCAGTGTGTTGGGCATGCCGCTGATCGGTTGAGAGTTGAAGATCTGAAGACCCACGAACAGAAAGAGATTCGCGGTACCGAAGGTGATGATGATGGCGTGCACGCGACCGTAGGCGATGAGCGCGCCGTTGACGAGGCCGAGCACGGCGCCGGTCCCGATCGCCACGACCAGGCACCACCACACGGGCAGGTGTTGGTCTCGCATCAGCTTCGCCGTGACCACCGAGCACACCATGATCGCGCCGCCGACGGACACGTCGATCCCGCCGGTGATGATCACGAACGTCATGCCGATGCCGATCAACGCGACCGGCGACACCTCGACGAGCAGCGGAATGATCGAACCTGCACTGAGGAACGCGGGCGTGGCGAACGCCAGGGCGATCCAGAGCACGATCAGCACGGCGACCAGTGCGATCTCGGCAGGCGTCACGGGCGAGGGCAGCACCCGGCCACCCGTCTTGATGGGGGCGGCACTCGACGCCGCGTTGGGATCGACCGCGGTATTCATGCGCTCGCCGACCCTTCTCGATCGCCCGCGGCAGCAGCCAGCACGTCGACCTGTTGCGCATCGGGGCCGAACTCCGCGGCGATGGCGCCGGTGCGTACGACCAGCAGTCGATCGGTGATCCGCAGCGCCTCCTGGAGATCCGAGGTGACGACGAGAACGGCAGTCCCGTTGTCGGCGAGATCGGTGATGATGCGGTGAATCTCCTCCTTGGCTCCGATGTCCACACCCTGGGTGGGCTCGGCCAGGAGGAGCAGTTTGGGGCGCTCGACCAGCTGACGGGCCAGCATCACCTTCTGCGCGTTGCCGCCCGAAAGGGTTCCCACCGCCTGGTTTTCGTCTGATGCCCGCACCGCTAGCCGCTTCATCAGATCCTTGACCACGGTGCGTTCCCGGCGCCGGTCCACGAATGCCCTGCCCAGCGAGAGGAGCCTGAGGTGGCCGATCGACACGTTGAAGGCGATCGACTGGAACGAGAACATCCCCTCGGTCTTGCGATTGGCGGGGAGTAGCGCGATTCCGGCTTGCGCGGCCTCCCGCGGGGAACGCGGCGCGACGGCGCGTCCTTCGATCACGATCTCACCCGCGGTGGTCTTGGCCAGCCCGTGGATGCACTCGGCGATCTCGGCGACGCCGGAACCGACCAGCCCGTAGAGACCGAGAATCTCGCCGGACCGCAGTTGCAGGCTGACGTCGTGGAACGAGCCTGCCCGCGCGAGCGACTTCAGCTCGAGGACGGGCTCGCCCTTCGCCGACGTCCGCGGGCCCGACTGTTCGGAAAGTGCTTCTCCCACCATGAGTTCGGCCATTCGCCGGACGGTCATGTCCTGCGCCGGGTAGGTGCCGATCGTGGTGCCGTCACGCATGACGGTCACCTGGTCGGCGATCTTGACGACTTCATCGAGACGGTGGGAGATGTAGATGATCGCGACGCCGTCATCCGCCAACCGACGGATGATGCCGAACAACACCTCGATCTCGGCGTCGGTCAGGATGGCCGACGGCTCGTCGAGGATCAGAACGCCGCACTTGCCGGCCAGCGCCTTGGCGATCGACACCTGCTGCTGGGTGGCGACCGACAAGCTGCCGACGGTCGCCGTGGCGAGCTTGTCGGGAAGGCCCAGTGCCTCGAGCAGCCCGACGACCCGCTCGTTCTGCGCAGCCCAGTCGACCCTCCCCCGCGTGACCAACTCCCGCCCCATGAAGACGTTCTCGGCGACGGTGAGCTCGCTGAACATCTGCGGCTCCTGGTACACCGTGGCGACGCCGAGCGCGATCGCGTCGACCGTCGAGGAGATCGACACTGGCGCACCGTCGTAGCTGATCGTGCCCGCATCGGGCGTGGTGGCACCCGAGATGATCTTGATAAGCGTGGACTTGCCCGCACCGTTCTCGCCCACCAGGGCGTGTACCTGCCCCGGCTGAATCTCGAAGTCCGCGTGTCTGATTGCCTTGACCGCGCCGTAGCTCTTGACGACTCCGGTGAGGGTCAGTCGCGGCTCCCGCGCCATGAAGCCAGGATCTCCCGGTCAGTAGTTGAACTGGCCGACGTTCTCAGTGGTGATCAGCAGCGGATCACCGAGCACGAGGGTCTTGCTGGGCTCGTCCCACTTGATGGCGGACATCTCGTCGTTGACCTTGTTGGTCGGCTGGAACGTCTTACCGCTGGCGAGCTGCTCACCGGCCCAGGCCGTCAGGTAGCCGAGGTTCGCGACGTTCCACAGGATCGAACCCGACGACGATCCGTCGGCTAGGTAGGGCGCCATCGACTTTGGCGTGCCGACTCCGACGGTGTAGACCTGGCCGATCTTGCCCGCGTCCTTGACCGCCTGCGCGACACCGACGGCGGACGTGGTGCACTGGCCGACGAGACCCTTCAGGTCGGGGTGCGCGCTCATCAAGTCGGTGGCCATCTGCGTTCCCTTGGCCTGATCCTCGCCCGAGTACACGACGTCGACCAGTTCGGCCTCCGGGTACTTCGACGAGACGTAGGCCTTCTCCGCGGCGATCCACGAGTTCAGGTTCTCCGCGGTCTCGCCGCAGGACACTATGGCCCACTTGCCCTTTCCGCCCATCGCCTTCATCAGTGTCTCGGCCGTGGTGTTGCCGATACCCTCGGCGGTGGCCTGGTTGATGAACGCCTCCCGGACCGAGTTGGGTGCATCTGTGTCGGCGGTGAGGACCTTGATACCCGCGTCCTGGGCCTGCTTCATCAGCGGTGCCATGGAGTCGGGATCGTTGGGGGCGACGACGAGGACGTCGACCTTCTGCTGGATGAACGACCGGACGATCTGCGCCTGAGCGGCCGCGTCGGCCGAAGTGGGCCCCTGATACAGCCATTCGACGTCGCCGAGGTCGGCTGCCGCCTGCTTGGCACCGGTGTCCATCGCCTCGAAGTAGGGCGACCCCTGCAGCTTCGGAACGAAGGCGACCTTGATCTTGCCCCCGGAGCCCTCGGCGCTCTGCGATGAACTGGCGCCGCCGGACGCCTCCGGACCCGTGTCGTTCTTCTTGGTACACCCGCCGGTGACCATCGCGATGGCCAACGCCACGCTGATCGCTCCGACGAAACGCTGGGAAATCGCCATCGACTTCATCCTTCGGCCTGGGGTGAGAATCGCGCGTCCACGCCCCGGTCGACGTCGACGCGTTCACCTCGCCCGAGACCTCCCCGGGCAGGCGAACACTCGACACGTGCGTTTCATATATCGAACTCAGCGTCGAGTGATGAAACACACACTAAGCACCTCGCTGTGAGCTTGTCAACAATGTGGATCGACTTCTGCCGCACCATGTTTGCTCGCCCTGCACATTTCAGGTTTCGATCTGGAAGCCGAAGAGTGAAACGACGATCGGGTGTTGCACACGGACTAAGGTGAGTCGGATGGCGGACCGTGGGGTCGGGGAGCATCACTCCCCCGCGCGCCGCGGACGCGTCCCCGCCCTGACGCGTGCGGCCGTCGTCCTACAGGAGATCAGCGACGC
>JAOPUT010000074.1 GCA_025963385.1 Mycobacterium sp. | reverse complement strand
CATCATCCGCGTGGGATCGGTGCGATATGGGTCGTGCGGGCCACGGTAGGAGTGCGAGGACTGCGGCGGCTGGGTGGCGTACCGCCAGTCGTAAGACTGCTGAGGGTGAGGACCGGTCCGGTGCTGGGGGGCGGGGTAGCCCGGCGCCGCGCCCTCGTGAGCACCTGGCCGATGCCCGGGCGGCGGCGGCGGCGGCGAGTACCTCGGATGGTTCGTCATTGCGACCTGGTGCTCTTCTTTCGAGTAGTTTGCGTCGACGGCCTGTGAAGAACAACGACGCGGTTGCCTAGACAGTGCCCCCCTGGGCTGAGAATCCACTTAGAGATCATTCGGCACTTGCCCAGACTTCTCGCAGAACCCCCCAGATCACCCATTCTCGGCGCTGCCGGACACCCCGTCCACTGCACCGACCTCGCGTGTCGCGACGTTTCGGTCACCGTCGTGGCTCACCGGACGGCCGGGGAACACCACGTGAAACGACGCCCCCGGTGGAATCCCGCCCGGCATCGTGTCGTCGATGCGAAGTGTCCCACCGTGTTTCACGACGACCTGCTTGACGATCGCCAGGCCGAGCCCCGAGCCCGACATCGCCCTCGCCGACGTCGACCGGTAGAACCGCTCGAACACGAGTTCCCGCTCCGCCGGGGGAATGCCAGGGCCGCGGTCCGACACCACCAGCTCGGCGTGCGACGGGTCGATCTGCGCCAGCCACACGACCACCCGGCCACCGGAGGGGCTCCACTTCGCGGCGTTGTCCAGAAGGTTGAGCACCGCCCGCGACAAGCCGGCCTCGTCGCCGTAGACCTCCCAGCCGCTGGTCGCAACGTCGAACTCGATGTCGTTGCGACGCCTGCGAACTCGTTCGAGACTGCGGTCCACGACGTCGGACAGGTCGACGGGCTCGTGAATCGTGACGCCCGCGTCGTCCCTGGTGAGGTCGACCAGATCGCCCACCAGGGTGGACAGTTCCTCGATCTGAGCGATCACGTCGGTGCGCAAGCCCGCCATCTCCTCCTCGGGGATGCTCGGCGCACCGGGCGCCATCGACGCCATCAGGAGTTCCACATTGGTACGCAACGAGGTCAACGGCGTGCGCAGTTCGTGGCCCGCATCGGTGACGAGCCGGGCTTGACGTTCCCGCGACTCGGCCAGACCTCGCAGCATCATGTTGAATGCCTCGGTGAGCCTGGCGAGTTCGTCACTGCCGTGCACGGGGATCGGGCGCAAGTCGTCCGTTCGCGCGACGCGCTCCGCAGCATCGGTCAGCCTCGCCACGGGACGGAGTCCGGTCCGCGCGACGGTGCCGCCTGCGATGGCGGCGACCGCCATGCCGAGGCCACCGACGATCAGCAGGATGGTGCCAAGCCGTTTGATCACCTGTGCGGTGGGACCAAGACTCTTCGAGATCAGCAGGGAGTCACCACTGGGCAGGTGGACCGCCAGCACCCGTTGAAAGTTCACGGTGCGCAACGACATTCGCAGCGTCCCCTGGATGACGTCCTTCTCGGGCCCGCCCAGCGGGAGCGTCTCGCCTTCCTGGTTGGCCGTGTAGATGGACCGGCCGGGCATCACGAACATGGCATTGACGTCGGAGTAGGCCGTGCCCTCGATCGCCTTGCCGGGGTCGACCGCCAGCAGCCCGCTCTCGATCAGCAGCCGCGCCCGGATCTGCAGCTGGTTGTCGATGTCGTCGTAGAGCGCCCTGGACACCACCGCGTAGACCGCGAGAGCCATCAGGACGACGACCATCGCCACCATCGACATCGCCAGCAGCATCACCCGCCAGCGCAGCGACACCGAGCTGGCGCGGTGCGTGAGGTGGGTCGGTACGTCGGTCGCCCGCCGCTCACGGGAACGCCACCAGAACGGTGACCTGGCCGAACCCATCAGGGCGGCGTCTCGCGCAACACGTAGCCGACGCCGCGGACGGTGTGGATGAGCCGTTGCTCCCCTTCCGCTTCCGTCTTGCGGCGCAAGTAGCCGACGTACACCTCGAGGGCGTTGCCCGACGTGGGGAAGTCGAATCCCCACACCTCTTCGAGGATGCGGCTGCGGGTCAGCACGCGGCGCGGATTCGCGATCAGCATCTCGAGGAGGGAGAACTCGGTACGGGTCAGGCTGATCTGGCGCTCGCCGCGAGTGACCTCGCGGGTGACGGGGTCGAGGCTGAGGTCGGAGAACGTCAGCGCGGCCGAGTCCTGGTCGTCGGGCAGGACGCGCCGCCGCAGCAGCGCCCGCATCCGAGCGAGCAGTTCTTCGAGGGCGAAGGGCTTGGGGAGGTAGTCGTCGGCACCCGCATCGAGGCCGGCGACCCGCTCGGACACCGAGTCGCGGGCCGTCAGAACGAGGATCGGCAGGTCGTCGCCGGTGCTGCGCAGCTGACGGCACACTTCGAGACCATCCAGCCTCGGCATCATCACGTCGAGCACCAGGGCGTCGGGCCGGTCGCTGGCGATCATGTCCAGAGCTTCGAGACCGTCCTGCGCAAGATCGACCGTATATCCGTTGAATGCCAGTGACCGGCGAAGGGATTCGCGCACAGCGCGATCGTCGTCAACCACGAGAATGCGCACAGCCACAGTTTCAACCCAGTGGCTGAGACAGGCCTGAGAGGCGCGCCGCCGAGGCGGCGAACACGTGGATCAGCGGCGGTCGAGATCGATCAGGCCGAGGCGGGCGGCCTTGAGCAGACGACGCGGCACCTTGTGCTGCTGACCTGCGACGTTGACGTTGACCAGGCCGGTGGCCTCGGCCTTCCACTGCGACCGCCGGCTACGGGTGTTCGACCGCGACATTCTCCGCTTGGGCACAGCCATGGTGGAGCTTCTCCTCTTGAGATTTCTTGCTTAAGGGATGCCGCGCACGCATGGGCGTCGGCAATTGCGTCTCAGAATAGCCGGTGTGCTGCTCAGCCTGCAAAAGGCGGCGGTCCGAGGTGGATGGGCGACGGGACGGCCGCGTGATCCTGAACCACGCACAGCACCACCACGTCGCGCGTCGTGTAGGTCGCACTGGTCGACGTGTCGCACTGGTTCGCGTGGGCGACCTGGGCCGTCACGCGGTAGTCACGACCGGGGTCCGTACACGGCACCGGTGTCAGGTAGGCGACGTCATTGGAGTCCAGTGACAGGTGATCGTTGCGGTAGTCGATGCAGGTTCCGACCGGGAAGTCCGCGGCCATCCCCGACGAGCCGGCCGAGGCGGGTGCGGCGCCACCGACGGCGAGGGCGGCCGCCAGTGCGGCACCTGCGAGGACGGAGGTCAGCTCGATCATGTGCGAACTATAGGTGGCAGCACCGCTGGCCTGGAGCTTTTCGCGAGCAGGGCGGCGTAAACGACGCGACCCGCCGCGCCCCCTTGACGTGGGACCGGTGGTAACGGTTAACCTACCGGCCTACCGGTTGGTTGAGCGGTCGATCGCGATGGGAGAACGGTGAACCCGGTTCGAATCGGCAACTGCTCGGGTTTCTACGGCGACCGCCATGCCGCCATGCGCGAGATGGTGACCGGCGGTGAGCTCGACTACGTCACCGGCGACTACCTGGCCGAACTCACGATGCTGATCCTCGCGCGCGACCGCGCCAAGTCGCCCGAGCGCGGATATGCCAAGACGTTCCTGTCCCAGCTGGAGGAGTCGCTGGGCCTGGCGTTGGACCGCGGCGTGAAGATCGTCGCCAATGCGGGCGGGCTCAATCCGGCCGGCCTCGCAAGCGCCGTGCGGGCGCTGGCCGAGCGGCTCGGACTCGACGTGAACGTGGCCCACGTCGAAGGTGACGACCTCATCGGCCGGGCAGATGAGCTCGGGTTGGGCACCCCCCTGGCCGCGAACGCCTACCTGGGCGCCTGGGGCATCGTCGACTGTCTGAACGCGGGTGCGCACGTCGTCGTCACCGGCCGGGTCACCGATGCGTCGGTGATCGTCGGCCCCGCGGCGGCGCACTTCGGCTGGACCCGCACCGACTATGACGCCCTCGCCGGCGCAGTGGCTGCGGGTCACGTCATCGAGTGCGGCACCCAGGCCACCGGCGGCAACTTCGCCTTCTTCGCTGAAATACCCAGCGGCGCCGACAGCTTCCGCCCCGGCTTCCCGCTCGCCGAGATCGATGCCGACGGCTCGTCGGTGATCACGAAGCACCCCGGTACCGGCGGCCTGGTCAGCGTGGACACCGTCACCGCGCAGCTGCTCTACGAGATCGGCGGCCAGCGGTACGCCAACCCCGACGTCACCCTCCGCGTCGACAGCCTCGCGCTGAGCGACGAGGGGCCCGACCGCGTGCGGATCAGCGGCGTCCGAGGTGAGGCACCCCCGCCGACGCTCAAGGTGTCGGTCAACACCGTCGGCGGGTTCCGCAACGCGATGACGTTCGTGCTGACCGGTCTGGACATCGAGGCCAAGGCCGAGTTGGTGCGGCGCCAGCTGGAGGCGGGCCTGACGGTGAAGCCCGCGGAACTCGAGTGGACGCTGGCGCGCACCGACCACCCCGACGCCGACACCGAGGAGGCCGCCAGCGCCCTGCTGCGTTGCGTGGTCCGCGACGAGGACCCGCAGAACGTGGGCCGCCACTTCTCGTCGGCCGCCGTCGAATTGGCACTGGCGAGCTATCCGGGATTCACCACGACGGCACCACCTGGCGAGGGTCAGGTGTACGGGGTGTTCACCCCCCGCTACGTCGACGCGGCCGAGGTGCCCCACGTCGCCGTGCACGCGGACGGCACCCGCACCGACATTCCCGTCGCCTCCGAGACGCTGGTATTGGAACCCGTTGCGGCGCCTGCACTCCCCTTCCCGCTCGACGGCGGCGAGACCAGGCGCGTGCCGCTCGGCGCCATCGCTGGCGCCCGCAGCGGCGACAAGGGTGGCGACGCCAACATTGGGGTGTGGGTGCGAACCGAGGACCAGTGGCGCTGGCTGGCGCACGCACTCACCGTCGAGAAGCTGCACGAACTGCTGCCGGAGACCGCCGGTCTACCCGTAACCCGATACCTGCTGCCCAACCTGCGCGCGGTGAACTTCGTCATCGAGGGCATCCTCGGCAAGGGGGTGGCCCACCAGGCCCGCTTCGACCCCCAGGCCAAGGGTCTCGGCGAATGGCTTCGCGCACGCCACGTCGACATACCTGTCGCATTGTTGGAAGCCATTCCGGAGGAGCTTCGTTCATGAGTGTCTGGACCAACCCCGAACGTGAAGCACTGCGAAAGACGGTGCGCGACTTCGCCGAACGCGAGATCCTGCCGAACGTCGCCGACTGGGAGCGCACCGGTGACATCCCGCGCGAACTGCACCGCAAGGCGGGCGACGCGGGACTGCTCGGCGCGAGCTACCCCGAGGCCGTCGGCGGCGGGGGCGGCGACGGCGTCGACTCGGTGATCATCTGCGAGGAACTGCACCAGTCCGGCGTGCCGGGTGGCGTCTTCGCGTCACTGTTCACCTGCGGCATCGCGGTGCCCCACATGATCGCCTCCGGTGACGAGCGGCTGATCGACACCTACGTACGACCCACGTTGAGCGGAGACATGATCGGCTCCCTCGCCATCACGGAACCAGGCGGCGGCTCCGACGTCGGACATCTGACCACCAGGGCCGCCCGCTCCACTGATTCGGAGGGCGACTGCTACATCCTCAACGGCGCCAAGACCTACATCACGTCGGGCGTTCGCGCGGACTACGTCGTGACCGCTGCACGCACCGGCGGCCCCGGCGCCGCGGGGGTCTCCCTGATCGTCGTCGACAAGGGCACTCCCGGCTTCGAAGTCAGCCGCAAACTGGAGAAGATGGGATGGCGCTCCTCGGACACGGCAGAACTGTCCTACACCGACGCTCGCGTGCCCGCCGCCAACCTGGTCGGCGCCGAGAACAGCGGCTTCCTCCAGATCGCAGGCGCGTTCGTCAGCGAACGCGTTGGGCTGGCCGCGCAGGCGTACTCGAGCGCGCAACGCTGCCTCGATCTCACCGTCGAGTGGTGCCGCAACCGGGAAACCTTTGGGCGACCGCTGATCTCGCGCCAGTCGGTGCAGAACACGCTCGCCGAGATGGCACGCCGCATCGACGTCGCGCGGGTGTATACGCGCCATCTGGTGGAGCGCCAGCTCGCCGGTGACACCAACCTGATCACCGAGGTCTGCTTCGCCAAGAACACCGCCGTCGAGGCCGGCGAA
The DNA here is from genome assembly GCA_025963385.1 of Mycobacterium sp. GTDB lineage: Bacteria > Actinomycetota > Actinomycetes > Mycobacteriales > Mycobacteriaceae > Mycobacterium. The sequence continues at coordinate 5,605 of JAOPUT010000074.1, read as the reverse complement.
TGGGTCGCCAACGCCGGCGTGCAACTGTTCGGCGGCATGGGTTACATGGCGGAGTCCGAGATCGAACGGCAGTACCGCGACATGCGCATCCTGGGCATTGGTGGGGGAACCACCGAAATCCTCACCAGCCTGGCCGCCAAGACGCTTGGATACCAATCGTGACCCAACTGAAGTCGCTCGTCGACGTGAAGAGCGCCGCGTTCACCGACGCGGCCGAGGCCATGACCGTCAAGCTCGGCGAGCTCGAGGCCGAGCACGCCAAGGCGCTGGCGGGCGGCAGCGCCAAGTCGGTCGAGCGCCACCACGCCCGCGGCAAGTTGACGCCACGCGAGCGCATCGAACTGCTGCTCGACCCCGACTCGCCGTTTCTCGAACTGAGCCCGCTCGCCGCGTGGGGCAGCGACTTTCACGTCGGCGCCAGCGTGGTCACGGGCATCGGCGTCGTCGAGGACGTCGAGTGTCTGATCGTCGCCAACGACCCCACCGTCAAGGGCGGTACCAGCAACCCGTGGACGCTGCGAAAGATCCTGCGCGCCAATCAGATCGCCAGGGAGAACCGACTGCCGGTGATCTCGCTCGTCGAGTCCGGCGGCGCGGATCTCCCCACGCAGAAGGAAGTCTTCATCCCCGGCGGGCAGATGTTCCGCGATCTGACGCGACTGTCGGCGGCAGGGATCCCCACCATTGCGCTGGTGTTCGGCAACTCCACCGCTGGCGGCGCCTACGTGCCGGGCATGTCCGACCACGTCGTGATGATCACGGAACGCTCGAAGGTGTTCCTCGCCGGGCCGCCGCTGGTCAAGATGGCCACCGGTGAGGAGTCCGACGACGAGGCGCTCGGTGGGGCCGAGATGCACGCCCGCACCTCGGGTTTGGCCGACTACCTCGCCTCCGACGAGCTCGATGCCATCCGCATCGGCCGCCGGATCGTGGCCAGGCTCAACTGGCAGAAGAAGGGTCCGACGCCAGGACCGGTCACCGAGCCGCTGTTCGACGCCGACGAGTTGATCGGCATCGTGCCCGCCGACCTGCGGGTGCCGTTCGACCCGCGCGACGTGATCGCCCGCGTCGTCGACGGCTCGCGGTTCGACGAGTTCAAGCCCCTCTACGGTGGCTCGCTGGTGACGGGCTGGGCGACGCTGCACGGCTACCCGGTCGGCATCCTCGCCAACGCGCGCGGGGTGCTGTTCAGCGAGGAATCCCAGAAGGCCACCCAGTTCATCCAGCTGGCCAACCGGTCCGACACGCCACTGTTGTTCCTGCACAACACGACCGGCTACATGGTCGGCAAGGCGTACGAGGAAGGGGGCATGATCAAGCACGGCGCGATGATGATCAACGCCGTCTCCAACTCGACCGTGCCGCACATCTCGCTACTGCTCGGCGCGTCCTACGGCGCAGGCCACTACGGCATGTGCGGCAGGGCATACGACCCGCGCTTCCTGTTCGCCTGGCCCAGTGCGAAGTCCGCGGTGATGGGCGGAACCCAACTCGCCGGTGTCATCTCGATCGTCAGCCGTGCCGCCGCCGAGGCCCGCGGTCAGCAGGTCGACGAGGACGCCGACGCCGCTCTCCGCGCGGCGATCGAGGCGCAGATCGAAGCCGAGTCGCTGCCGATGTTCCTGTCAGGGCGGATGTTCGACGACGGTGTCATCGACCCGCGCGACACCCGCATGGTGTTGGGCATGTGCCTGTCCGCCATCGCCAACGGCCCGATCGAGGGGACGTCGAACTTCGGCGTCTTCCGGATGTGAGCGCCCTCGTGTCCCCCACCCCCCGCGATTTGTGGAGTATTCGTTGCGGTGAGCGCTCCTCAAACGCCACAAATCGCGGAAGGCAGGGAGTGAAGTGATCACTCGAGTTCTGGTCGCCAACCGCGGGGAAATCGCCCGCCGCGTGTTCGCCACATGCCGTCGCCTTGGTGTCGGCACTGTCGCCGTGTACACCGACCCCGACGCGGCAGCCCCGCACGTCGACGAGGCCGACGTGCGGGTTCGACTCGACGGCCGCAACGGTTACCTCGACGTCGCACAGTTGATCGCGGCGGCACAGGCGAGCGGCGCGGACGCCATCCACCCCGGCTACGGATTCCTCTCCGAGAACGCCGAATTCGCCGCGGCGGTGCAGGACGCCGGGTTGACGTGGATCGGCCCGCCGGTCGCGGCCGTCCAGGCGATGGGCAGCAAGATCGAGGCCAAGAAGATGATGGCCGCGGCGGGGGTTCCGGTGCTCGACGAACTGGACCCCGAGACCGTGACCGCCGCACAGCTGCCGGTGCTGATCAAGGCGTCGGCGGGCGGTGGCGGCCGCGGCATGCGCGTCGTTCGCGACCTTGCCGAGCTGCCGAAGCAGGCCGAGGCCGCCCGACGCGAGGCCCAGTCGGCGTTCGGCGACCCGACCGTGTTCTGCGAGCGCTACCTGGCCACCGGCCACCACGTCGAGGTGCAGGTGATGGCGGACGCGCACGGCACGGTGTGGGCCGTCGGCGAGCGCGAGTGCTCGATCCAGCGTCGCCACCAGAAGATCATCGAGGAGGCCCCGTCGCCTCTGGTCGAGCGCACGCCCGGCATGCGCGCCAAGCTGTTCGAGGCGGCGCGGTTGGCCGCCGAGGCCATCGGCTACACCGGTGCGGGCACCGTCGAGTTCATGGCCTCCGGCTCCGAAGATGGGGCAGGCGACTTCTTCTTCCTGGAGATGAACACCCGCCTTCAGGTGGAGCACCCCGTCACCGAGGAGACCACCGGGCTGGACCTCGTCGAGCTGCAGCTACTGGTCGCCGACGGCGGTCGGCTCGACGCCGAACCACCTGTCACCAAGGGACATTCGATCGAGGCACGGCTGTACGCGGAGGATCCCGCCAAGGGGTGGCAGCCGCAGGCGGGGCCCATCCACCGCTTCGAGGTGCCGTCCGCGCTCACCGAGTTCGGGCTGCTCGGCCGGACGGGCGTGCGACTCGACTCCGGCGTGGTGGACGGCTCAGAGGTGTCGGTGTTCTACGACCCCATGCTGGCCAAGGTCATCTCGTATGCCCCGACCCGCACCACGGCGGCCGCCATCCTCGCCGACGCGCTGTCCCGCACCCGCCTCCATGGCATCAGGACCAATCGCGATCTGCTGGTGAACGTGCTGCGCCACCCCGCGTTCGTCGAGGGCGCCACCGACACGGCATTCTTCGACACGCACGGACTGCCCGAGTTGGCCGCATCGTTGGCCGATCCCTCGGCTCCCGCCCTGTCCGCGGTGGCGGCGTGCCTCGCCGACGCCGCCGAGAATCGTTCCGCCGCAAGGGTACTCGAGAGTGTACCCAGCGGCTGGCGTAACCTGGCGTCCGGTTTTCAGACCAAGCGCTACGTCGACACCGCAGGTGACGAGCACGAGGTGCGCTACCGGTTCGGCCGCAGCGGCCTCGTCATCGACGGCCATGACGACGTGACACTGGTGTCGTCGAATCCGGCCAGGGTGGTGCTGGCGAGCAACGGCGTCGAGCGAGCGTTCGACGTCGCCCGCTACGGCGACCCCGGGTCTCGGCAGGTCTTCGTCGACACCCCGTTGGGGCCGGTGCACCTCACCGCGCAGCCCCGCTTCCCCGACCCCGACTCCGCCGTCGCCCATGGCTCGCTGCTGGCGCCGATGCCAGGTGCCGTCACCAAAGTGGCTGCTGCCGTGGGTGACACGGTCAAGGCGGGCCAGGCGCTGATCTGGCTCGAGGCCATGAAGATGGAGCACACCATCACCGCCCCGACGGGCGGCGTGCTCACCGAACTCAACGTGACGGCCGGCCAGCAGGTCGAGGTCGGCTTTGTATTGGCACTCGTACTCGCCTCCGACGAAGACAACCAAGGAGATCCCCGATGAGCTTCACCGAGACCGACGAACAGCAGGAACTGCGCAAGGCCGTCGCGGCCATGGCCGCGAGCTACGGACCGGACTACTACCTCGAGAAGGCCCGCGCAGGGGAGCACACCACCGAGTTGTGGAGCGAGGCAGGCAAACTCGGCTTCATCGGCGTCAACCTTCCCGAGGAGTACGGCGGCGGCGGCGCAGGCATGTACGAGCTGTCGATGGTGATGGAGGAGATGTCCGCCGCGGGGTGCGCGCTGCTGCTGATGGTCGTCTCCCCCGCCATCAACGGCACCATCATCAGCAAGTTCGGCACCGACGAGCAGAAGAAGCGGTGGATCCCCGGCATCGCCGACGGTTCCATCACCATGGCGTTCGCCATCACCGAACCCGATGCCGGCTCCAACTCGCACCGGATCACCACCACCGCCCGCCGCGACGGCAGCGACTGGATCCTGTCAGGGCAGAAGGTGTACATCTCCGGTGTCGACCAGGCGCAGGCGGTGCTCGTCGTGGGCCGCACGGAGGAGGCGAAGACGGGCAACCTCAAGCCCGCGCTGTTCGTCGTCCCGACCGACACGCCGGGTATGTCGTGGACCAAGATCGACATGGAGATCGTCAGCCCGGAGAACCAGTTCCAGCTCTTCCTCGACGACGTGCGACTGCCCTCGGACGCGCTCGTCGGCGCGGAGGACGCCGCGATCGCGCAGCTGTTCGCCGGGCTGAACCCCGAGCGGATCATGGGCGCCGCCAGCGCGGTCGGCATGGGCCGCTTCGCGATCCACAAGGCCACCGAGTACGTCAAGACCCGGCAGGTGTGGAAGACGCCGATCGGCGCACACCAGGGCATCTCGCATCCGTTGGCGCAGAACCACATCGAGATCGAGCTCGCCAAGCTGATGATGCAGAAGGCCGCGACGCTGTACGACCTCGGTGATGACGGCGGCGCTGCCGAGGCCGCGAACATGGCCAAGTACGCCGCAGGTGAGGCGTCGGTGCGCGCCGTCGACCAGGCCGTGCAGTCGCTCGGCGGCAACGGGCTGACCAAGGAGTACGGCATCGCCTCGGTGCTCACGGCGTCACGCCTGGCCCGGATCGCGCCCGTCAGCCGGGAGATGATCCTGAACTTCATCGCCCAGACGTCGCTGGGCCTCCCCCGGTCGTACTGATCGGACGGCAGCAGCGCAGCGACCCGGGAAGGATGTCATGACGACGCTCGTCACGTACTCGGCCGACGGCCCCGTCGCCCGGCTGACGCTCGATTCGCCGCACAACCGCAACGCGCTGTCGACCGTTCTGGTGAGGCAGCTGCACGAGGGTCTGGCGACGGCCGCGGCCGACCCAGACGTCCGGTGCGTCGTGCTGGGGCACACCGGCGGGACGTTCTGCGCGGGCGCCGACCTCAGTACGGCGGCAAGCCGCCCATCGGATGAGGCGGCCCGCGACCCCGGCGACCTCGCCGTCGGCAGGGCCCGCGAGATGACCGAGTTGCTGCGCGCGATCGTCGCGTCGCCGGTGCCCGTCATCGGCGCGGTGAACGGACACGTCCGCGCGGGCGGCCTCGGACTCGTCGGCGCGTGCGACATCGTCGTCGCCGGACCGTCGAGCACGTTCGCGCTGACCGAGGCGCGCATCGGTGTGGCCCCCTCGATCATCTCGCTGACGCTGCTGCCGAAGATGTCGGCCCGCGCGGCGGGACGCTACTTCGTCACTGGCGAGAAGTTCGGCGCCGCGGAGGCGGAGGCCATCGGCCTCATCACCGTGG
>JAOPUT010000061.1 GCA_025963385.1 Mycobacterium sp. | reverse complement strand
TAGCCTGCCCCCGCCAGCTGCACGTCGGCAGGAACCTGCCCGCTCCCCGCGATGCCACCCGAGGGGTTGAGCATCCGCTTGGCCCGGTCCAGAGCCACGCCGCCCAACTGCGCGTTGTCCTGGTAGGAAGGACACCCCGCGGCGGTGTGTTTCTGGTTGGCGAGATTCCAGATGTCGCCTGAGGGTGATGCCGATGCTGACGGCATGCCCAGGATGGATGTCGCAATAGCCCCAGTGGCCGCAGCGACTGCAAACAACTTGTTCATGGTGATCTCCTTCCGCGCCAGGGGAGTCTCCCCTGGCGGCGTCTACGATCCGCTTGGCGGTCGAAAGCGGATTTATTGGTGAGGTAAAACCATGACGGTTGCCGCAGTAGCACATCTAGACACATTCGGATGGTAGGACGTCATTGCACACACCGGGCGGGTATTGCTAGGGCTGGTCCGTCATCGGCGTCGTTTCCTACTCTTTTCCTTCGGCTCGACGGGTATCAGGGCGGCGAATTCGATGCTGGTCCTCCCCGGCAGGACATTCATTTCCATAGTCACGGTGTCGACCGGGTAGACGACGTTGGCGATGCGCCAGTTGTGAAATTCCTCGTGTGTCCACACTTTTGTCGGCCAGCTCGGCATTGAGCACGGTGCCGACCGCAAGGCCATCAGGGCGGCGCTCTGAAGCTGGTCACCAGGAACACCAGCGACGTGGACCGGCCCGGCGTGGGAACTACTGCAATGTTGACCAACCAAAGCAGGTCCGTGCGGCGCAGATCCGTTGATGTTCGGCGACCATCGTGCCGGCGCACCATACCTGGATCCGGTGAAGGTCGCCGTTGACCTCGATGCGCCGACCCACCGCGACCGGATGCACCGAGTAGTCATTGCCGTCCAGGCGGACGTAGTGATCGCACGGCAACCGGGGTCGAGTATCTCCACCCGATGCTTTGCCCGACGGCGGCAGGGCCAGCATCGCCGCCTTGTCGGCCTCGACCCGGTCGGCTGGGCGGCAGCCCAATGCGCGGTGCTGACGGTGATTGGCCCCCGCACCGGCCAGTCCTGCAGTTGGGTGTTGAAATCGGTTGGTGAGGTCAAGACACGGGCCCGGCAGGAACGCCCGCTCGAGGGGGTCGTGGAACCGTTCGACCAATCCCTTGGCTTCGGGATCGCGTTTGCAAATCACCACTTTGGCAGCCAAGGTCCCGCAGAATGCCTGGCATGAGCCGGTGAGGTCGGTCGCCGTGCCCGCCATCGCCCGATCGCGCCTTCGCCATCCCGCACCGACATCGCTCAGCGTGTCAGGCCGGAGACACCGTTAATTCCACAGTCCCGTTTCTCGTGCCGGCCTGACAGCAGTGAGCCTTCGGGATTAGGTGCTGCGAGTCGCTGATGCCGGCGCGGCATGCTGACCGAGGAGATCGATGGCCGTCGCCGGGTGGTGCACGGGCTGATCTACACCGCGGTGTACTCGGGTGTTTAAGAACTGACAACCCGTGTCGAAGGCCAGCGAAGATTGACAAGACTCGCCGGGCTACTTTGACAAGAATTCGGCGTCGGCACGCGAAGTGCTCGGCGCGGAACAACCAGTCGAGACAGGAACGCTCAAGTCCGTCTCCGGAACGTGGCTATGCGCTCCGTCGGTGCATAGCGCCCACTATTGGCTATGCAGTCCGACGTCGCTTGAGGCTCGATGTCCGCGCTGATAGCAGAGTGAACGAATCCATCGTCGTCTCATTTGAACTTCGTGGCGATGTCACATATGACATGAAAGTGAGGATAAGGGGCCGCGGAGTCGTCTGCGGGAGGTGCAGGGCGGTTCTCGGAGCCATCGGTGTGTTGCCGGTGCACTTCCGGTCGCGACCTGTCGCGGTGGGCCCCCGATGAGTGATTCGTGATGGCACCGTGGCAATCTGGCCACGCACGCACCATGCACAGACGACGCCTGATGCAATCAACCAGACTCGGCGATCCGGTCAGTAATGGCCTCGGCCGCTCTGCCGAGCCCGATCAGGTCCGCCTTCGTCAACGGTTCCACCACCAGTTCGCGCACCTTCGCGACGTGCAACGGGGCCGCGGCGGCGACTCGCCTCATTCCCGCCTTCGTGAGCTCGACCACGCTCACCCTGCCGTCATCGGCGCAGACACCCTTGATCACCAACCCGTTGTCCGCGAGGCGCCTGACTACATGCGATAACCGCGACAACGAGGAGTTCGCAGTGGAGGCGAGCTCCGACATCCGCAGCGTCCAATCGTCGGCTTCCGACAAATTCGCCAACACGAGGTACTCGAACGTCGTCAATCCGGTGGTGCGCTGCAGATCGCTTTCCAGGGCCGCCGGAAGCTCCATGATCATCGACAGGAGCTGACGCCACGCACGCTGCTGATCGTCGTCGAGCCACACCGTTTCTTGTTGACGACGATCACGCTTGGGTCGCGTCATGGCGACGACCCGATGATGTCCCATCGCACAGCTGTCATCCGGACCTCCTCCTCCGTCTGAAGGATAGTTCCACCATCAACCATTGAACGTGAGCCGCCAACCGGCGACGGCTCCGTCACGGCAACCAACTCGGCGACGGTGACGGCGCCTGGCCGTCATCGAGGCATCGCGGTCTGAGTCGCGCGGGCAATGAGTGCGATGCAGGCCATTAGTTGACGCATCACGTTAACCCGGTCTACGGTAATTGAAGCATCAACTGATGCCCCCGCCGTGCCCGCGTGAATGCGAGATTCACAGGTGCAACCGGTCGGATCAACCCTCTTCGCACGCATACGTCTTCGAGGAGCTCACGTGAACATCGCGGTATGGATCGCGTCCGGATTACTCGCCGCCGCATATCTCTTTATCGGTGGCACGAAACTGCTGACGTCCAAGGAGCGCCTAGCGGAGAACCCCTCCACGGCCGCTGCCGCCGAGGCGTTGTCTGCGACGTCGATCAAACTCATCGGCGGCATCGAGGTGGCCGGCGCTCTAGGTCTGATCCTGCCGTGGCTCACCGGCATCGCGCCCATCCTGACGCCTGCCGCTGCCGTGGGGCTCGCGCTGCTGCAGGTGGGCGCGGCGGTGTTCCACGGTCGACGCGCGGAGTACAAGCAGTGGCCCGTTAACGCCGTGTTCCTGGCGCTGGCGGTCTTCATCGCGGCCGCCCGGACCGCGGAGGTCGTGCGATGAGCAGTGCTCTGCAGTACGCCGTCGTGGGCACCGGCAGCGTTGGCGCCGTTCTAGCGCAACGGTTCTCCGACCACCACGTCCCAGCACTCTGGGCCAACACGCGAGGCCCGGAGACGATCGACGTCACCGAACTGTCCGCCTCGATCACACCGGCCACCATCGACACGGCCCTGGATGCGGACGTCATCATCTTGGCCATTCCGTTCCTCCAGGTCCGTGAGCTGGGTGGGCGCCGCGCAGACTGGTCGGGCAAGATCGTCGTCGACGCGACGAACGCATTTCTGGTGCCCAACTCCGAGCAAATCCTCGACGGCCGCTTGTCGACCGAGTTCAACGCCGAGGCCTTCCCGGGCGCCGCGGTGGTCAAGTCGTTCAACCAAACCGCCGCCAGGCAGCTCGCCGAGAAGCGCCCGCCCGAATTCGGGAAACGCGTGGTCTTCGTCGCCAGCAACGACGCCGCGGCGAGCGCGGTGGTAGCCGGGCTGTGCACCGATCTCGGCTTCGCCCCAGTCGAACTCGGACGTCTCG
>JAOPUT010000032.1 GCA_025963385.1 Mycobacterium sp. | reverse complement strand
GAGCCCGCGATACTCGGTGACGACCGTGGCGGTCGACTCCTTGAACTGCTCGGCGATGTCGGCAACGGCGGTGGCCTTTTCAGCTTTGGCCATGCATGCCTCCTATCTAGGATGTGGGTCCGTCGGGCGGCCCTGGAAACGACGAACGCCCCGGCGCAGAGCGGCCGGGGCGTGAAGATCCGCAGGCGCGAGCCTGCGGTGGTGCCTCGTCCTCCTGCGTGGGCCGCCCGGGTGATCCGGGACCTTCAACCGATTTCTCGGTGACCGACGGTCTTCGGTGGAACTCGGAAAGGATAGCGTGCCACCCGCCGATCAGCCAAAACGCCGCCCCTCTCCCCTCCCCCTCCGGGCCCCTCCCGGCGATTTGTGTGCGTTCGGTTGCGCTCAGCGCTCCTGAAACTCCACAAATCGCAGTGGGACGGGCGCTACTTCAGGCGCGACCTCAGGATTCGGTACTCCCAGGTTCCGGTGCGCATCTGTTCATAGACGGTCGAACCCGGCACCGCGAGGAAGTTGTCGATCATCGAGTCGGCTTCGCCGAACGCCTTCGTCCGGCCCGCGGCGACCTCGTCGCACGATGCCAACACGTTCGCGGTGATCTCGCGATCCACCTCGACGGTGAAGCCCGACACCGTGAGGATCGCCCGAACCTCTAGCCAGCGCTGCGTCGGCAACAGGTCCGTGTGCAGGAACCAGCCTCCACTGCGAAGGACCCTTCTCACCTCGGCGAGGAAGGCTCTCATGTCGGGATAGGTGTGTGAGGATTCGATGTTCGTCACGACGTCCGCGGCGGCGTCCTCCAGCGGAAGATGCTCGGCGTCACCAACTTTGAACGTCAGATTGGGGCGAACGTGGGTTTGGGCGCAGAATGCGACCGCCTCGGGCGACAGATCGATCCCCGTGACGTTGCCCTCGTACTCATCGGCCCACAGCGCTGCGGTTCCGCCGCGGCCGCATCCGACGTCGAGGACGTCGCGCCCCGCCAGCGGCGTCGCACCGACGAGTTCGTAGGCAAGGCGGACCGAATTGGCGTTGAACGCCCCCTCCGGTACGGCACGCACCGCCTCGTCCTCGGCACCGAGGCTGACGTATCCGTAGTTGAGGAAGTACGACGCCTCGCCCATCCCCGTGACCGCGAGGCGTCTGGTGATGTCGTCGTAGAACCGTCGGTAGCTGTCCTTGGCGGCCTTGCCAGGCCCCTCGGCATCGTCGGTTCCCGCGCTATCGCCCACGTCGATGGACGACGACGCAGGCGAGACCGAGGCCGCCGATACCGAGACGTCGGGGTTCTCCACGTACAGGGCGAGCTCGGCAACCGTCGGCGCCTTGAAGAGCTGTACCACCGGCAGCGCGACGTCGAACCTGTTGCGAATCTCGGCAGCCACCTGGATCGCCAGCAGGGAGTGCCCGCCGAGATCGAAGAAGCGGTCGTGCACACCGACCTCGTCGATGCCGAGTTGCGCACACCAGATCGCAGTGAGCGCACGTTCGGTGTCGGTCCGCGGTGCGAGGAAGGCCGTCGACAAGTCTGGTCGGGGGTGACTCGCCGAGTCCGCGGGCCGATCCGTCGTGGCGAACCGGACCCAGGAGTCGAGCCTGTCCTCCAGGTCCTGAGCCGCGACGACCACTCGCGATCCTGCTGCCGCACCGACGAGGCGAAGGAAGGCGTCCTGGCCTTCGGGCGGTCGAATCGGTGCGGCCTTCAGTGCGTGGGCCTGCGCCTCACCCGCGTTGTCCCACGCGTCCCATTCGATGCTCAGCCAGTCTTGGCCACTCCTGGCGCCCCGCTCGACGATCACGTTGAGCACCGCGTTGGCGCCCGCGTACGCCGCCAGCCCGAGTCCACCGAGTGTGGCGGAGATCGAACCGTGGATCACCCAGTGCAACGGCTCACGTCCGCGCATGGCGTCGATGAGGTGCAGCAGCCCTTCGACCTTCGGCGTGATCTGCGCCTCGACGACGTCGGCGTCGGTGTCGCCCACCAACCCGAAGGCGGCCGGGCTGACGTTGGCCGCGCCGTGGACCACCATGTCCACCCTGCCGAATCGGGCGAAGGCGGCGTTGACCGCTTCGTGAACCTGGTCTGAGTCGGCCAGGTCGGTCTGTACGACGAGGATGTCGTCGCGCTGCGCCTGCAGGACCGCGAGGCGCCGCAACAGCGTCCGCTGCGCCTCGCCCAGGGTGCCATCGCCGCTCGCTGCCGCCCACTGAGCCGGTGGCGGCAGGTGAGATCGCCCAAGCAGCACCAGTTTTGCACCGAGTCCGTCGAACGCCGCTTCCGCCAACAGCAGCCCCATGTAACCGAGTCCCCCGGTGACCAGGACGACCGGATCCGGTGGCAACGACGCCACGGGCCGCACCGTGTCGATCGCGACGGGGTCGTAGGCCCGGACAAACCTGGCCCCCGCGCGACAGGCGAGTTCGGATTCGGTTGCGCCCGCAGCCATTTCCGCAACGACCTGGGCGGCGACGGCCACATCGTCGTCGACGTCGATCTGGCAGAGGCTCAATCCGGTGAGTTCCTGCGGCAGCACCTTCGCCGCGCCGATGCCGAAAGCCCTTGCTGGGTCCAGATCGTCGTCCTCCCCCACTGCGGTCGAGCCGCGGGCGATCAGCAGGACGGGCAGGGGTCGCGCCGTGGTCTGGGCGCCGAGTGCCACCGCGGTGCGCAGCGGGGTGAGGAACGTGCACAGGGCAGCGTCACGAACGTCGCTGTCTCCCGGGGGTTCGGCGCCCCAGCAGTGGATGACGCCCGAGAGCGTGTGACCCCGACACACCTCGGCGACGAGGTCACCGATGGAGGTTTCATCGTGGGGGTTCAGAACGTACTCGCGGTCTGTGACCCGCTCGAACCGCTCACCGCGTCGCACCGTGACGGGTAGCGCCCCCAGAGCGAGCAGTTCCGCGCCGATTCGTGCGCCGACGCCGGTCTCCTCGTCGAACACCAGGACGGCCTGGCCGGTCAGATCCGGGCTCTCTTCCCGGTCGACGGGTGCCTCCTTCCATACCGGGAGGGAGAACCAGCCGCTGATGTCCCGCGGTCCCGTCGAGTCAGCGCTGGCTGCTGCGTTGGGTCGGCCGATCCAGTAGCTCTCCCGCTCGAACGGGTACGTCGGTAGGCTGACGCGCCTCCGGGGCTCGGTGGAATGAAAGGCGTGCCAGTCGATCTCGACGCCGTGCTCCCACAGCCGGCCGAGGCTGCGGGACAACAACTCCGTCTCCGGGGTGTCGTCCTCGGCACCGCCCATGGACTGCAGGAGCCGCGCACTCGGAGCGACGCCGCCACCCATGGCCGACGAGATCAGCGCGCGTCCGGGACCCACCTCCAGCAGTAGTGGGTCGGCGGACACCGGCCCGCCAGGGGCGACGAGCGTCCGCAGGCCCTCCGCGAAGCGCACCGTCGATCGGATCTGGGCACTCCAGTAGCTCGGCTCGGTGACCTCTGCGTCCGCCCACTGCCCGGTCAGCGTGGCGACGTACGGAATGGTCGGTGGTGACATCGGCACCTGGTCGACCAGTTTCTCGAATCCGTCGAGCATCGGCTCCATCATCGAGGAGTGGAACGCGTGTGACGTGTGCAGGCGGTGCGTCACCAAGTCGCTTCGCGCGAGCAACTTCTCGACCCGCGCGACCGCCTCGTCCGGACCGGACAGGACACACAACTCGGGTGCGTTGACCGCCGCGAGACTCAGCTCGCCGTCGACGTATTCGGCGACGTCGTCCGCGCGCGCCATCACCGCGAGCATCGACCCTCGCGGCAGCTCGGAGATCAACCGGCCGCGCTGCGCGATCAGGCTGAGCGCGTCGTCCAACTCGAACACCCCGGCCACGGTGGCTGCGACGTACTCTCCGACGCTGTGTCCGATCATCGCCGCGGGCCGAACCCCCCACGACTGCCAGAGGCACGCAAGGGCGTACCCGATCACGAAGAGCGCCGGCTGGGCGAGGGCCGTGTCACGAAGCTCGGCCGCGGCACTCCCACGACGTCGCCTGCTCGGGAACAGCACACGCCTCAGGTCGAGCCCCAGGTCTGGCTTCAGCTTGCGGCAACACTCGTCGATCGTCCGCTTCACCAATGGTTCGGCCGCGTAGAGCTGCGCGGCCATCCCTGGGTATTGAGAACCCTGGCCGGGAAACATGAACACCACGTCGGATTGCCCTGCAGCACAGGATGTCCCGCCGTCAGCGCTCTGCTCGAGGAGCGCCGCCACCGCACCTGCCCGATCGTCCGCCGCCACGACATGACTTCGGCGATGGGGGAAGCCGCGGCGTCCGACGTGCAAAGTGAAGGCCACGTCGGCGAGGTCCCGCTCGGGGTGACGGGTGAGGTAGGTGGCGAGTCGGGTGGCTGCCTCCCGCTGCGCGTCACTGCTGCGCGCAGACACCGTCAAGATCTGATGTGGCCGGCGGTCCGTCGGGGCATCCCGCGCCGGCGCCTCCTCGAGGAGCATGTGGGCGTTGGTCCCGCCAACGCCGAACGAGCTGACGGCGGCTCGCCGCGGCGTGCCGTTGCGCGCGAACGGGTGCAGTGACTGAGTGACGTAGAACGGACTCGCGACGAAGTCGATGCCCGGGTTGGGCGCTCGGTAGTGAACTGTCGGTGGGATGGCCGCGTGCTCGAGACACAGCACGGACTTGATCAGCCCGACCACCCCCGAGGCACACGACAGATGTCCGAAATTCGACTTGGCCGAGCCGATTCCACAAAAGCCACGCCGGTCGGTGTACTGCCGGAACACCTCGGTGAGGGCAGAGAGCTCGATCGGATCACCCAGGATCGTTCCCGTCCCGTGGGCTTCGACGTATCCCACGGACTCGGGAGATACCCCTGCACAGCGATACGCGTCGGAGATGGCGGTCGCCTGCCCGCTGACGCCGGGCGCGGTGTAGCCGACCTTGTCGCGGCCATCGTTGTTCAACCCGAAGCCACGGATGACGGCGTGGATGGTGTCCCCGTCGGCCAAGGCGTCCTCGAGCCTCTTGAGGACCACCAGACCGACCCCGCTGCCGACGACGGTCCCCTGGGCGTTCATGTCGAAGGGGCGGCAGTGACCGTCCGGCGACAGAATCGATCCCGCGACGTAGTAGTAACCGCCCCGCTGGGGCACCCGGACCGTCACACCACCGGCGAGTGCCATGTCAGAGCGTCCGCTCCGAAGGCTCTCGCACGCCACCGATGTCGCGACGAGTGAAGTGGAACAGGTGGTCTGCACGACGACACTGGGTCCTCGCAGATCCAGACGATACGACACCTGGGTGCAGAGATGGTCCTTGTCGTTGGTGACCATCAACTGCATGCCGTCGACGTAACCCAGTGCATCGGGATTCTGAAACAGTTGGTAGAGGTACGTACTCATCTCACACCCACCGAACACGCCGATTGCGCCGCCGAACGTCGCGGGGTCGTATCCTGCGTCTTCCAGTGCCTCCCAGGCTGTTTCGAGGAAGATGCGGTGCTGCGGGTCGGTCAGCGCGGCATCCCTGGCGGAGAATCCAAAGAACCCGGCGTCGAAGCGGTCGATGTCCCCCAGCAGGGGCGCGGCGTTGACGTAGCCGGGCAGGGCGAGCACGTCGTCCGGTACGCCGGCCGACCGCATGTCTTCGGCCGTCAACGTGGTGATGGACTCCACTCCATCCGCGAGGTTCTGCCAGAACTGGTCGACGTCGCTGGCGCCGGGTACCCGCAGCCGCATGCCCACGATGGCGATGGGCGCCAACGGTGGTTCCGAGTCGGTGCGCATCATCGGGGTTCCTCGGCGAGGGACGCCCTGATGGCCACCGGGATGTCGACCGCGGAGTCGCCCATGCCGATCACGCGGACCCCGCCGCGGTAATCGGGCCCAGCCGTGAAGTCGGAGTCAGCCAATCGGATCGACAGGGTGAAGACCTCCTCCTTGCCCGCCGAGAGCCTGATTCCGTTCGGCATGATCGTGGCGTCGGGATCGAAGGCAGGTCCCACACCGTCGCTGCGACGAACGTCGGACAGGACGCAACGGATGTCTGCTCGCTGCTCGGTGTTGTTGCAGACCGCGAATCTGACGGTGGCCGTTTCCCCCAGCGGCGCAACGGCATGCAGCGTCCCGGAGACCGTGTTTGACTCACGCGCCAGCCCCAGCACCGCCTCCAGGTAGCGGCGACCGTACGTGGCGTTGACGTCCTCCAGTCGGGTCAGCAGATCCAGGAGAGCATCGGTAGTCGCAGCCACCGTGGTTGGGAGGGCATCGGTCGTCTCCCCGTCAGGAAGAATGCGTTGCAGCGATGCGGTTTCGGCTCTGGCGTAGGCGTCGAGCCGGTCGAACCAATCGATTGCCGTGTGGTCGAACCGCCACTCCTCTGCACTGGGAGGTGCCGGGGTCTCGGGAGGCCGAGGGTCGACGAGCGCGCGCGCATACCAGGAGTTGACGTCGATCAACCGCCCCAGGAATTCGGTCACGACGTCCGCCATCTCCTCGGCGAACGACTCCGCCTCGGTTGCCATGAACGCGGCCAGCTGACTCTCGACGGTCACCGGGGCGATGTCACCGCACGCGATTCGCTTGACCATCTCGCGATTGAGTTCGGCGGTCTTCTCAAGCGTGTCGGCAGCGCGTTGCAGGTAGCGCCCGAATCGGGTCTGCCAGTCGGCAGATGTGCCGCGCGCTTCCGATGTGGTCGATGAAGGCTCGAGGGTCGACATGCCTCAAGCTCTCGGAAAGAAAAGCCCCGAGAACCGCAACATCATTCTCCCCTCCCCCAATTTTGAAGCATCGAATCCGCTGCAAACATCCCTTGTGCACGCTGGCCCCGAAGCCCAGAAAAGCCACGGTAACGGTATTGGCGGAGCGCTTACAAGAGCCGAATTCGTCTGCCCGTAGGTCACACTTTGCTAGCGAATGATCTTGATCATCTACGCCGAAATTTGTAGCCGAATGTCGTTGCTCCGCAATGGTTTAGTGGACACTGCTGGCAAACTTTGCTGACTGGCTAAACTTTGTTGTCTGCGTTGAATAGCGCTGTTACTTGCCAATTCAACTAACACGGCTGGATATCGTTGAGACGCGCCTCTATTGATTGAATCGAGTAGCACGAACTTGTATTATTCGGAACGCTCGGGACAAGCGTGCGGCAGGGGGCGGTCCGATGGATCTTGGTGACATATTCGGTGGAATCTTCGGTGGGGGAAGCAGTAGCACTTCGAGCACCGTCACCCTCAACGAGAACATCGGCGGCACCGACAAACCGGTGAATCTCGGCGTCGGCGGCACCGACAAACCACTCAACCTCGGGGTCGGCGGCACCGACAAACCACTCAAGATCGACCCCCTGACGGTAAACGAAAACATCGATCTCAAGCCGGTCACCGTCAACGAGAACATCGGCGGCACCGACAAGCCGATCAATCTCGGGGTCGGCGGCACCGACAAACCACTCAAGATCGACCCCCTCACCCTCAATGAGAACATCGATCTCAAACCGCTCGCCGTCGACACCTGCCAGACCTTGAAGCTGGCACCCCTGCCGGACACTTCGGTGTGTAACCCCTACCGCCACCGAATCGCCATGCAACTCTGGGGTTTTGAGGTGCTGACTCTGGCGTTCAACGGCGAGACTGAACAGCAAATTCGCAGCCCACGCCCGACGCAACACACGCTGCGGACCAGACGCGAGCATTCCCGCCCCCCTGACCCGCGAGTGGTTGGCAGACCGCATGGCATCAGTGTCCGTGTGATCGACTCCGACGACTAAGCCATATCGTGCCTCTACAGCTGAAGACCTCGCCGCCGATACTGATCTTCGGCACGGTCGACGGCGCCGCGGGCGAGGTGTGGCTGGAGAACAAGTCGGGGGCTTCGATCACCGTAAGCAAGGCCGTCGTCGCGGTGACGGTGGGCGCCGTGACCGACACGGGAACGATCACCTTTGCCGATGTACCGATCAACAACGGCGCGATCAAGCGCGTCGTATTTCGATTCGGGCTCGACGTCTTCACTCCGCCGGGCACCCACCCTGCCACGGTGACCCTGGAGACGTCGGCAGGCAGCCTGCCAGTCACCGCCGAATTGATTGTCGCCAAGAAGCTCGACCTTGAACTGGCCGAGACGTCAACGGTTTTCACTGGAGTGACGGCCTCCACGACATATCAGGGCACCGTCATAGCGATGAATCGCGGCAATATACCGGTGACAGTGGGGGAAATTCCGGATGAGCCCTTGGTCGAGGTGGTGACGACGCCGCGAGTTCTGACGGTCGCTCCAGGTGGTGACGTCTCGGTGGCGCCCGCCCCAGGGCTGGCGCCGGCCGGCACCGCAACGTTCACCAACACCAAACCCACCGTCGACCCCGGCGATTGGGCCGTCGTCACGTTCGATCTCACCACACCGGCCGGTCTGACCGCCGATCGCTACTTCCGGGTCCTACCGCGCATCGCCACAAGGCGTTTCGTGATCGACCTAGTGACCTGAGAACGCTTTGAGAGGAGAACACCCATGAGCGCACAAACGTCGTTCCAGCGCAGGCCCGCAGGGGGCTACTCGGGGAGCACCATATCCCCCCAGAACGGGTACTGGGGATGGTCCCACCAGAACCAGCGACTCGAGATGATGGACCTTCCGGCCTACATCGACTCGCTGCGACAGACCTATGACGCCGCCCTACAGGACATGTCAGATCGCCTGCAGTCGTTGACCACGCTGTTCGGTGCTTCACCGTCGGCGTATCGGCAACAGGGCGGCGGCCACCACGGCCACGACCACCACGGCGGGCATCACCACGAGCACGACCACCACGAGCACGACCACCACGGTCATGACCACCATGGGCACGACCGCGACGACTGCGGCTGCGGCTGTGGCGGCGAGTGTGGCGGAGGTTGCAAGGACGAGCACGACTGCGGATGCGACTGCTGCATCAACGACGCCGACGTGATCGTCTATGCACATTGTGGCGAAATCCGCGTGGTGCCAATCGAGGTCACCAACGACACCCGGCGCGACCGCGAGAACGTCACCGTCGAGATCAGCGACGTCCGCACGGCGGGCGGGACCGTTCTGCCCTGGCAGGCCCTGATCAACCCGAGCGGCCCGGTGACGCTACCTGCCTGCAGCACCACGAAGCTCGAACTGCTTGTCCACCTAGTGTGCGGCAAGACGGAGCAGCCAAAGGGCAAGGCGGAGGGTGACGTTCTGCGTGCGGCCGTCGCGCAGCGAACGGAGACCGGTGACGTCGACGGCTGCGAGGTCGGGTACGTGACCATCCGACTGGGCGGCTGCGTGGTGCGCCCGATCGTGGTGGCCATCGCCGTGTTGCCAGACAGGTGTGACGCCTACCGAGTCGGCTGCGCGTGCTCGTGCTGTTGCTGAGTCGCGACCACGCGCCATGACACCGGACCAGGAGGGAACCTGGAGCCAGCGCATGCAGGCGGTCGCCGACGACGCGATCGCACGCGTGAGCGAGTCGACGGCGGGCTTCCAGCGGATGATGCTGGCCGTGGCGGCCGCGGACCTGTCCGGGGAGCGTCTCACCGATGAGCTGACCCGGGTCGGGCAGGAGCAGGCCGTCAACGCCTACAACGGGATTGCGGAGGTCAACGCGCACACGCTGTCTCGCTTCGCCGAGCTGGTGGCCTCCTATCAGTCCGACTACGCGGCGGGCCTGCTCTCGGAAACCAAGCTGGCGGCGATCGGTCGACCACCCCCCGCGCCCTCTGCGCCCGTGGACGGCGACGCTACCGAATGGACGTTCTGGTACCAGCGCTACGTCGCGTGGGTCACCGACCAGCAGACCTGGAGCGCTCGGCTCTATCGAGCGCTGATCGACGAAGCGGCGACGGGAGGAATGCACGAGGACGCCGTCCGTTCGTACGGCACGGCGTTCGTACGCGACCGGTTGCCGTCCTACCTGACCGACATCGTCGAGGCGAGCTTCGACTCGTTCTGCGATCTGCTTGCCGTCAACGATGATTCAGTGCGGAGTCTGACCGACGCGATGCTCGGTGGGCGACCGGCCGAGGAGTTGACCGTCGACGTCGAGGGAGCCACGCGAACGACGGTGAGCACCGGTCTCGTCATCGAGAACAACCACGCCGACACCGCCGTCGTCGCGTGCGTGGCCACCTCCGCCGACGGGTTCTCGATCGCCGTGGACCCGGAGCACGTGCAACTGCCGACCGGCGACAACCAGAAGGTGATGATCTACGTAACGCTGCCCGGTGAGCCGACCGAGGAGCCCGTCGCCGCAGGCGTGGTGCGCGTGACGGGGCACGGCGACGAGGACCTCGCGGTACACGTGCGCGCCAAGGTGAATCCCCGCGGGGCCGGTGCCCTTTCGGTGCGGGTACTCGACGACGCTTGAGCGATTCGTGCACGCTCGACCGAGTTCGGCAGGCACCACGCGGATGCCCTTGATGAAGTCCAGACCGGCGTAGAAGGATAGCGTGCCACCCGCCGATCAGCCAAAACGCAGCCCCCTCCCCTCCGAACACGCGCTCCGGCCTTAGAAGCGGATGAGCATAGCAACTGATCAAGAAACTTCCACTATTGCGTAACCAAATGTCACAAATTTTGTTGAGTAAGCGCACCGCGGTGGGCCAACCAGCGGAGAGCTACCAATTCTGGCGGTTGCCTTTGAGGTTCCTGGCTGCCATCATTGGGTCACTGATTGGGGGGCCGGCAAATACATGGACAGTTCACCACGGCGTCGTCACGACCGGAATTGCCCGGAGCTTCAGCGACTTGCCGAAGCGCAGCGTGCGCTCGATGACGCCAGGCGCAACGCCACATGGAGACGCAAGTGCAAGAAGCTCCAATCCGCTGCGCATGCGGTGCAGGTTGCAGCGTTGGCCGCCCACGCCGCCGGTATCGGTTGGACGCAGATCGGCGACGTGCTCGGAATCGAGCGTGCAATGCCGTCCTCCACCAGTAGCCAGATCCAGGCGCAGCCAGCATCGCAGCCGTCTCCCGAGACTGAACACAATCGCGACCGTGTTCAACACGTGGTCGAGGCGACGTTCCATAGTTTTCCCGAGACAAGGCAGAGGGTCGCCGGGTAGCGATCTGCCTCTGGCTCCAACCTTTGGACAAGCCCACTCAGGCGTTGAAGAGCGCTGCCGCGCCGACGAGGCCCGCATCGCCGCCGAGTTCGGCAGGCACCACGCGGATGCCCTTGATGAAGTCCAGACCGGCGTAGTGCGTCAGCGCCTCGCGCAGCGGGTCGAACAGCAGCGCACCCGACTTCGCCACTCCCCCTCCGATGACCACCAGGTCGAGGTCGCACACCGCGCCCACCGAGGCGATCATCCTGGCGATGGCGGTCGCACCGCGCCCGAAGGCCGCCAGCGCGACCACGTCACCCGCATTCGCAGCGTCTGCGAGCTCCTTGGCGTTGGCCGCCGGTGCCGCGGCCCAACCGTTCTCACGCGCCCAGCGCGCGAGATGCGGGCCCGACGCGACCGTCTCGACGCAGCCGTGCCCGCCGCACGTGCAGAGCACGCCATCGGGCTCGACGACGACATGGCCGACGTGTCCGGCATTGCCGGTGCGTCCGTCGTAGGGTGCGCCGTCGAGTACCAGTCCGCCGCCGATCCCGGTCGACACCACCATCCCGAGCATGAAGTGCGCTCCGCGGCCCGCGCCGCGCCAGCGTTCCCCCATGGCCATGCACAGCCCGTCGCCGCCGAGGCGGACGGGCAGGTTGGTGGCGGCTGCCACGCGCTCGACGATCGGAAAGTGTTGCCACGCCGTGATGTTGATCGGACTGACGGTTCCGGTGGGCAGATCGATGGGTCCCGCCGATCCGACGCCGACGCCGCGGACATCGCCGTCCGTGGCCGCCAACGCGTCGGCGAGAAGCTTCTCTGCGACCGCCCAGATCCCCTCGGCGTCCTGCTCCGGCGTCGGCAGCTGCGCGTGGTGCAGCAGGGCTCCCTCGGCGTCGACGAGGCCGACGGCGATCTTGGTGCCGCCGACGTCGAGGGCGAGTGTCGTTGGGCGGCCAGGAGCGGAGCGACCAGGGGTTGATTCAGTCATCAATGTCTGTGGGTGTTGTCGGGTTGGCGGGGATCACCGGGATGTTCGTAACCGGGCGCCAGTCTTACCAGCTCCGCACATCGCGCATCGAGCCAGCGGCGGAATTCACGGCGCCGGGCCGCAACGAGCAGGTACTCGGCGATGTCTGCCCGCACTTCGTCGAGCGCGGCCTGGACCGGACGACCGCGCCAGCCGCCACTGCCAGGTGCTCGACCCCCGAATCGAAAGGGGTTGCGGGCGTGGTAATCCGCGATGTCGTCATCGCCGATCTCGACGTGGGCGGTGACGTGGACGAACAGCGCGCGCGCCAGTCCGTCCTCGAGCGCCGACGCGGCAACGCTGCCGATCTCGAGTCGAGCGGCCACGTCGGGAAGCAGATCCGTCTCGGTGGGGGCGCCGTCGGCTGTGAGGCCGAGTACCTCGGCTTCGGTGGCCACCACGCGCGCCGTGACGAGCACCTGCACCAGCCAGCGCCGGAGCTGACGTCCCTCGCTGGTGTCGGGGCGGGGTAGTGCGCTCGCCAACCGTGACGAGCGGAGCCGACGCTCGCTGGCGTCGACGTCGCTGACGAGCACCTCCGCCTCGCCGACGGTTGCCGCCACCGTCATCGGATCGATCCGCTCTTCGCGCGAGCGCTCATCGGAACTGGTCTGCTCTTCGCGCAAGCGCTCATCGCACCACCACCTTGACTGCCGGTGAGTACAGCAGCTCGCCCGCGCAGGCCAGCCGAATAAGCGCCCACCACTCACCAGGGTCCACCCAGGCCGGCGGCGTGACGTCGAACGACAGCTCGGCGGTCCCTCGCGCGGCGAGATCGGCGCCGATGATGTTGGGCCCCAGCCACTCCCAGGTTCCCCAGGGGCTGATGAGATGCGCCTCGACCGCCAGGTCGGCGTAGGCATCGGTGGCGACGGTGACGCTCAACGTCGCGGTGTGCCCCGCCTGCACGTCGACGGGTTCGGGGTCGCTGACCAGTCGCAGCACGCGATCGTCGGTCGCGCCGACCGAGATGACGCACACGTCCTCCACGATCTGCCGCCACGACGCCGGGACACCGCTGCCGGTCACCCCGAGTTGGGCGCGCACCGGGTAGAGCCCGGCGGCGGTACCGGGCGGCATCGTGATGTCGACGATCGATTCGAGGAAGTCCCCCGGCGGCAGCACGAACGGCAACTCATCCATCGCGAAGGTCCACCCCGGCGGGGCAATGAGCCGCACCTTGCCGTGCAAGGG
Source organism: Mycobacterium sp. (assembly GCA_025963385.1). Lineage (GTDB taxonomy): Bacteria > Actinomycetota > Actinomycetes > Mycobacteriales > Mycobacteriaceae > Mycobacterium. Next base: position 4,016 of record JAOPUT010000032.1, on the reverse strand, counting down.
GATATCGGTGACGTCACTGACTGCGGTGAGTTGCAGCTGGACAGGCGCATCGGGGTCGACCGCCAGCTGGTGCGGGTGCAGGTGCGCGACCGCGGGCAGGCCGCCGAGCGGCGCCGGACCGCGATTGTGCAGCCAGTACCTGGCGTAGAGCGGTTGTGCCGGTTCGGCGTCGGGCGCCAGGGTGGTGGTGTCGGCCTCGAGCACGCGGGGCAGGTTGAGCCGGACGCCGAAGGTGGCGATCTCATAACCGTGCAGCGTCAGGGCATCCGTCTGGTCGGCGAGCGGTTGCTCGAGCAGGTCGAGCCGTTGCGGTGCCGTCACGTTACGCAGGGCCGACTGGATGGTGACATCGGTTGTCCTGCCGCGGGTTTCGACCAGACGAAGGGCGATGCCCTCCGCTGGGTCGGCGCTACGCCCACTGCCACCCGCGATGGGATTGCCGACGACCTTGAGTGCACCGAGGGCCACGTCACGGGCGGGCTCGATCTCGACCAGTGAGCCCCACGGCGGCAGCCCACCGGCCGCCGGGTCGTGTTCGGCTGCGACGGCGAGCAGAGGTTGGTTGAACTCCGCACTGCGCGAAGGGATGTCGGCGTCACGCCAGTCCCCGGTACCGGACGCGAGGGCATAGTCGAACGTGTGCGTCCAGTGCTGTAGTTGAAAGTTCGAGCCGTCGGGGGCGGTGCGCCGCGGCGGGTCGATCCAGGTGCCGGACGGCCAGCCGCTGCACGAACGCATCAGCGACGTGTGCAGCGTCCCGTCGACGTCGACGGCGAAACTCGGCACCCCGCGGTTGAACACCGCGACGGTGCGCGACTCGAAGTCCTCGAGATCGCCGGGTGGCTCCTGTTCGACGATGATCTCGGCGTCGGCGAGGTCCTCGACGAGGGCCGCCACGGAGTCCGCGAGTGAGGGGCCGGCGACGACGAGCACGGGCAACGCGTGGACGCCGCGGAGGTCGGCGCCCGGCACCCAGACGTCCTTGAGTGGTCTGTCCGCCGAAATCCAGGTTCGCTCACCGAGGTTCGAGGTGCCGTCGAGCACCGCGGCGGTGAAGGCGTTCACCTCGGGGCCGCCAACGGCGATGCGCACGTCGGGAAGGTTCGAGTCGACCGTCAGATCGCCGTAACGTGCCGCCGCGGCATCGGAGCAGGTGGCCGTGACGCCGTGTCGCGCGAGGGCGACCATCAGTTGGCGGACCAGCGGATCGGCGTCTCCACCGGGCGACACCACCTCGGCCACCGCGATCGCGCGGGCTCCGCGTTCGGACTCACCGAACCGCACCCGCACCATCGACGACAACCCGAACCAACCGTAGGCGGGATTGTCCAAGGTGTAGGGGAACTTCTCCGTGTCAACCGCTTTCGCCGAGCCGCGGTGGTGATTCAGACCGAAGCCGCGGCCGATCACCGCATCACCGACCTCGCTGACCGGCATGGCGCCGGGAATCGGGCACGGCCAGCGCAGCCGCAGTAGCCGGTCCGCGCCGGTGCACCCGTCGATCGTGGTGCGGCAGTCGACCCTGTCGATGCCCTGCCACAGCGTGAGGGTCTGGGTGTAGGTCAGCAGGTGTCGGATGCGGCCGGTGACGACGATTCGCTCGCCGACGGCACTGCGGTAGCGCTGCATCGAGGTGGCGCGGTCGGCGGCCGACGTCGTGACCGGGCCCTTGGGCAGCAGGTGCCACGGCCCCTCCCCCGCCTTCGGGTGCGCGGAGTATTCGTCGTACACGGCGAGTTCGTTCCCGACACTGCCGTCGGCGATCAGTTCGCGGCCGGCGACGGTCAACGAGGAGACCCCGCCACCGCGGGCCGCATCGATGCGCAGTTGGTAGAACTCGTTGCCGATGCCGTCCAACGGTTCCCAGCCGTCCAGCGGCTCCCAGCCGGCCACCGCGGATCCGGCGTCGAACCTGTACGAGCGCCAACCCAGTGATGGCACGTCGCGCGCGAGCCAGCTGATCGAGTGCCCGTCGCGCTCGCTCAGCGCGGGCACCGAGTTGCCGTCGGCGTCGACGATGGATCCCTCGAACGGCTCGTCGAATCGCATCGTCACGACGTCGGTGCGGTTGTGCGCCAACGGGTTCCACACGACGACGGAACCGTCGACGGCGGTCGAGAGCAGCCTGAGCGCGGTGTCGCGCGCATCGCGCCCCAGCTGCCACGCGTCGCGCCAGCTGGTCAGCAGGTCCAGGTACACCTGGTCGGACTCCGACCCGGTGATGGCATCGTGGTGCGCGCCGTAGGCCAGCTGCACCCACGCCTTGGCCAGGGCCGCCTCGGGGTAGGTCGCGCCTGCGAGCAGTCCCGCGAACACCGCGAAGCGTTCGGCTTCCAGCACGGCGTTCTCGGCCGCGCGGTTGGCCTGCTTGGTGTCGATGTACGACACGTCCTTGCCGGTGTAGATCGGGTTCATGTCCCGGGTTTGGGGCGACGGTGCCGCACCACGTTCGTCGAGTTCGGCCCGGACCGCGGCGAAGAACTCGCGGGGCAGCGCACAGACGAAACGGGGCCAGGTGTAGCGGGCGTTCCAGTCGCGATGGATCTCGGTGACCCACTTGTTGGGCGGCGTGTAGTCCGTCCCGACGGGCAGCAGCACGTTGCGGGTCAGCGCGACCTTCTTCATCTTCGAGAACAGTTCGTACGTTGCGTGTTCCGCGTCCTCCAGCGAGGCCGAGGAATCCATCCACCAGCCCGCCGCGTAATGGGCGGGCATGTAGTGGGTCAGCAGACCGCGACCCGAAGGCGCCATCCACTCGAACTCGCTCGCGAACTGCATGCGTTCGGGATCGCCGTCTCCCGCCATCGGACCCCATTGGTGGAACGGGCCGCGCGCCCACGAACTCGACGTCAGCCCGGCGTCGGCCGCCATCCCCGGGAACTGCGGATCGTGGCCGAAGACGTCGAGTTGCCACGCGGTCGCCGGGTGGGCGCCCATGACGTCGCGTTGAAAGCCGAAGCCGTGCACGAAGTTTCGGATCGCGGTCTCGGGGCTGGTGAGGTTGGTGTTGGGCTCGTTGTAGGTGCCGCCCATGATCTCGACGCGCCCGAGGGCGATCAGCCGCCGCAGGTCCTCGCGGTCCTCGGGATTGGTGTCCCAGTACGGTTTGAGATAGTCGACCTCGGCGAGGACGAACTTGTATTCCGGCTCCCGCCTTGCCATTTCGAGGTGGGCATTGACGAGCTCGAAACCGTTGGTCTGCCTGCAGCGTCCTGGTGGGTCCTCGGTCCACACGCTGGTGTAGGCGGCCTGGGTGTTCCACCACACGGGGTCGTAGTGGAAGTGGCTGACCATGTGCATCGTCCAGCCGGGCTCGGCGACGATGAACTCGAATTCCGTGACGCTGCGACCGGCGACCAGCTCTGCTCGCCGTCGCTCCCCGATGACCGGGTCGGTCACCCGCACGGGCACTTCGAGGACATGACCGCGTGGCACCGCATTGACGTGGCCCACCGTCTTGAGGCCCGGTCCCTCGATGCGCACCGGCGTCGCGTGGGAGCAGAATCGGTAGGACACCCGCACCAGTTGTAGTGGCTCGTCGGCGGGGCCGGTGAACAGCTCCGTCGACTCCGCCGAGGTGACGTGCATGTCGCCACCCTACGTGCGCACACTGGCCCTGATGAGGCGTTCGGCCACGTCACGTACCGCGGCGATGACCTCCGGCGGCTCGAGCACCTCGAACTCGACACCGGGAAGGGCCAGCCACGGCACCACCTGTTCGGGCTCGTCGACGCCCGCGGTAACCACGCATGCATCGGGACCGTCTGCCTCGATCTCGGCGGATGCCTCCGAAAAGGACTGAGCCACAACTTCCTTCGACGCCTGGTAGCGGACTCGGGCGACGTAGCGGTACGGGGAAGCGGTGATCGCGCGCCGGACGTAGCGCGCCGCGTCGGGCGCCTCGCGCGGGAGGAACGTGGTGCCACGCGCCGTGACGTCGGCCATCCGGTCCAACCGTAGGCTGCGCCAGTCGTGTCGGTCGCGGTCGAAGCAGAGCAGGTACCAGCGCCTGCCCG
>JAOPUT010000024.1 GCA_025963385.1 Mycobacterium sp. | reverse complement strand
ACCCACGGATCGATGCCCGCCGCGTGCAGGATGCCGACGGCGCCCTCGTTGCGGGTGACGTCCCACATGTCGGCCGACATCATCATCGGGTGCACCATCAGCACCGGTGGGCCCGCGGGCTTGGCGCCCGGCCTGGTGTCCGGCGGGAAGTACCGCCGCAGCCGGTACATCGGCACGCTCTCGATGATCTGGAAGGGTGATGGCACCGCGCCGGTCTCGAGGCCGCCGTAGCGCAGCACTTCCAAACCGTTCTGTGCGGTCGCCACCAACCGCCCCATGGGCCCGGTGATTGCCGAAAGGTCCACCACGATCGTCCCCTTTCGTGCGACGCGCGAATCCCCCGATCCGACGCCATCATGGCACAGCGACATTGAGCCGCCAGGGTGATCACACCCTATGATCGGCGGCTGATGGCGAACCTGATCAACCTCGAACGCGTGACTGTCGGCTATGGCACACGCACTTTGCTCGACGGCGTCAGCCTCGGCGTGGAAGAAGGCGACGCGATTGGCGTCGTCGGCCGCAACGGCGACGGCAAGACGACGTTGTTGCAGATCCTGACGGCCACGAGGCCCCCAGACTCGGGCCGGGTGACCCACACGTCCGGCCTGTCCATCGGTTACCTACACCAGTCCGACGACTTCGCGGCGGACGCGACGGTGCGCGACGTGATCGTCGGCGGGCGAGCCGACCACATCTGGGCCGCCGAGGCCGAGACCAGGTCGGTGGTCGAGAACCTGCTGACCGAGGTGTCGCTGGATCGCGAGGTCAGCAACCTCAGCGGTGGTGAGCGCCGCCGCGTCGCCCTGGCCGCGGTGCTGCTCGCCGGCCATGACGTCGTGGTGCTCGACGAGCCGACCAACCACCTCGACGTCGAGGTCATCGGGTGGCTCGCGGGGCACCTGCGGCAGCGGTCCAAGTCGTTGGTGGTCGTCAGCCACGACCGTTGGTTCCTCGACGAGGTCTGCACGCGGACCTGGGAGGTGCACGGCGGTCAGGTCGACGCCTACGAAGGCGGCTACGCCGCGTACGTGCTGGCGCGGGCCGAACGTTCGCGTGTCGCGGCGGGCACGGAGGCACGGCGTCGCAACCTGATGCGCAAGGAACTCGCGTGGCTGCGTCGCGGGCCGCCTGCGCGGACGTCGAAACCCAAGTTCCGCATCCAGGCCGCCAACGACTTGATCGCCAACGAACCGGAGCCGCGCGACTCGTTGGCGCTGCAGAGGTTCGCGACGGCCCGCCTCGGCAAGGACGTGTTCGACCTCCACAGCGTGGTGTTGGAGGCCGGCGACAAGCTGATCCTCGACAAGCTGGACTGGTCGATCGGGCCCGGCGTGCGCATCGGACTTGTCGGGGTGAACGGCACCGGCAAGTCGTCGGTGCTGAAGCTGCTGACCGGCGAGATGTCACCGTCCTCGGGGACCATCAAGCGCGGGAAGACGCTGAAGATCGGCTACCTGAGCCAGGCGCTGGTCGAGATCGACGGCCAAGAGCGCGTGCTCGACGCCGTCGAAAGTGCCAGGCGGATTACCGAACTCGCGGGTGGACGGGAAGTCAGCACGGCGACTCTGCTCGAGGACTTCGGGTTCACCGGCGACAAGTTGACGACCCGGCTCTCCGAGCTGTCCGGTGGCGAGCGACGCAGATTCCAGTTCCTGCGACTGCTTCTCGACGAGCCCAACGTGCTGCTGCTCGACGAGCCGACCAACGACCTGGACATCGAGACGCTGAACGTCATCGAGGACTACCTCGACGGATGGCCGGGCACGCTGATCGTCGTCACCCACGACCGGTACTTCCTGGAGCGCGTCGCGGACGTCACCTATGCGCTACCTGGCGGGGGGCGTTGCGTGCTCCTACCCGGTGGGATCGAGCAGTACCTCGCCGAGCGGACGGCCGTGGAGACGACCTCCGCCGCACGTCCCAGCGAGCGCCGCGAGACCGACTCGGCGCGGGAACGTCGGACCGGAAAGGAGCTGTCCCGCATCGAGAATCAGCTCGGCAAGCTCGACGAGCGGATCGCGAAGCTGCACCACACCATGGCCGACGCCGCAGCCGACCACGTGCGGCTCGGGGAACTCAACGCCGAACTGTCAGAGATGGTGGCCCGCAAGGAGTCCCTCGAGGAGGAGTGGCTCTCGCTGGCGGAGGACTAGGGGGACTCATTGCGGGCACTACCGCCGCAGGCGAATCCTGAGCCGGTCGGCGGTGTCGCGCACGACGCCGAGTTGCTTGGCCACCTGCCCCGGTGCGGTGCCGCCGCGGGCATCGCGTGAGTTCACCGAACCCGCGACCGTCAGCACCTCGCGCACCTCGGCCGTCAACCCAGGGTGAATGGCCGCGAGTTCGTCGTCGGCCAGCTCTTCGAGACCGACGCCGCGGGCCTCGGCGGCCTTCACGGCAGCACCCGCGGCTTCGTGCGCAACACGGAACGGAATGCCTTGTCGCACCATCCATTCCGCAATGTCGGTGGCGAGCGTGTAACCCCTCGGGGCGAGCTCGGCCATCCGCTCGGCGTCGAACGTGAGCGTGCCGACGAGGCCCGCCATCGCGGGTAGCAGCAACTGCAGCTGGGCCACGGAGTCGAAGACCGGCTCCTTGTCCTCCTGCAGATCGCGGTTGTAGGCCAACGGTTGCGCCTTCAGCGTGGCGAGCAGACCGGCGACGTTGCCGATCAGCCGACCGGACTTGCCGCGGGCCAACTCCGCGATGTCGGGGTTCTTCTTCTGGGGCATGATCGAGCTGCCCGTGGACCACGCGTCATGCAGCTTGACGTAGCCGAATTCGGTGGTGCTCCAGAGGATGACGTCCTCCGCGAGGCGAGAAAGGTCGACGGCGATCATCGCGAGGACGAACGCCGCCTCGGCCGCGAAGTCACGGGACGACGTCGCGTCGATGGAGTTGTCGGCGGCGGCGGTGAAGCCGAGATCGGCGGCGATCGCGTCGGGGTCGAGCCCAAGCGAAGACCCCGCGAGCGCGCCCGATCCGTACGGGGAGATGGCCACACGATCGTCGAGATCGAGGATCCGGTCGACGTCACGCAACAGCGGATGCGCGTGCGCCAGCAGATGGTGTGCCAACAGGATCGGCTGGGCCGACTGCAGGTGCGTCTTGCCTGGCATGATCTCGGTGGGGTGGGAGGCGGCCTGCGTGGCCAACGCGCCAACCACGTCGAGCGCGGCGTTGCCGATTTCTCGCATGGCGTCGCGCAGCCACATCCGAAAGAGCGTGGCCACCTGATCGTTTCGCGACCGGCCCGCGCGCAGGCGGCCGCCGAGGTCCTCGCCGGCCCGCTCGATCAGGCCGCGCTCGAGGGTGCCGTGGACGTCCTCGTCCGACGGCAGGGGCACGAAGCTGCCGTCGGCGACGTCCTCGCCGAGGGCATTCAAGCCGACCAGCAGCCCGTCGCGCTGGTCTTCGGTCAGCAGGCCGGCGCGAAACAGCACCAGTGTGTGGGCCTTGGACGCCTGGACGTCATACGGTGCCAATACCCAGTCGAAGTGGGTGGACTTGCTGAGTGCGGCAAGAGCATCCGACGGACCATCGGCGAACCGGCCACCCCACAGCGAGCCCTCGTTGGTGCTCACCGTGCGCCCCGCGAGCGTGCGGGAACTCCGGAATTCCAGCGGCGTGTCCCCCGCAGACACGCACGCTCGCGGAAGGGGTGGCGGGAGGGGTGGGGGGTCACTGGCCGGCCAGGTCCCGCTGGGCTGCGATCTTCGAGCTCAACCCATGCACGTGGACGAAGCCCTTGGCGCTGGACTGGTCGAAGGTGTCGCCCTCGTCGTAGGTGGCGAGGTTGAAGTCGTACAGCGATTCGGCGCTGCGCCTGCCGTTGACGGCGATATGGCCGCCGTGCAGCACCAGCCGGATCTCCCCCGTCACGTGTTCCTGCGTGGTCGCGACGAACGACTCGAGCGCGGTCTTCAACGGCGAGTACCAGAGGCCGTCGTAGACCAGCTCGCCCCAGCGCTGATCGGTGGTCCGCTTGAACCGCGCGAGCTCGCGTTCGAGGGTGACGTGTTCGAGTTCGGTGTGCGCGGTGATCAGCACCATGGCACCCGGCGCCTCGTAGATCTCGCGGCTCTTGATGCCGACCAGGCGGTCCTCGACGACGTCGAGTCTGCCGACACCCTGGGCGCCTGCGCGCCGGTTGAGTTCGACGATGGCCTCCAGCACCGTGACGGGCCGACCGTCGATCGAGACGGGCGTGCCCTTCTCGAAGCCGACGATCACCTCGTCGGGGCTGCTCCAGTTGACCGTCGGATCCTCGGTGTAGTCGTAGACGTCCTTGGTGGGGGCGTTCCAAAGGTGTTCCAGGAAGCCGGTTTCCACCGCGCGACCCCACACATTCTGGTCGACGGAGAACGGCGAGCGCTTGGTGACGTTGATCGGGATGGCGTTCTCCTCGGCGAACGCGATGGCCTTCTCCCGGGTCCACGCGTAGTCGCGGACGGGCGCGAGTACCTCGAGATCGGGTGCCAGCGAGGCGAATCCGACCTCGAAGCGCACCTGGTCGTTGCCCTTGCCCGTGCAACCGTGCGCGACGATGCCGCCGCCGTGCTCACGCGCCGCCTCGACCAGATGCTTCACGATCAGCGGACGGCTGATCGCGGACACCAGCGGGTAGCGGTCCATGTAGAGGGCGTTGCTCTTGATGGTCGGCAGGCAGTACTGCTCGGCGAACTCGTCGCGGGCGTCGACCACGACCGCCTCGACCGCGCCGCAGTCGAGCGCACGCTGCCGCACGACCTCCATGTCCTCACCGCCCTGCCCCAGGTCGATGGCCACCGCCACGACCTCGCGACCGGTTTCCTTGCCGATCCAGCTGATCGCGACGGAGGTGTCAAGACCACCGGAGTACGCCAGGATGACGCGTTCGGACATGAGATGGATCTCCTTCAGGTTTCGGGCTACTGCAAGTGTTCGAGGGTGCTGGCAAGCTCGGCACCCGTCATGGGTTCACGCGCCACGACGAGGATGGTGTCATCCCCGGCGATCGTGCCTACCACGTAGGGCAGGGCTGAGCGGTCGATGGCGCTGGCCAGGTAGTGGGCCGCGCCGGGTGGAGTGCGCAGGACCGCGAGGTTGCCGCTGGCGTCGGTCGACACCAGGAGGTCGCCGAGCAGCCTCGACATCCGGTCGGTGCCGCCCGAGACCCCGCGCACGGGGCTGCCGTCCTCCGGCACCACGTACACCCCGGTGCCGCCGTCGGCCCCGCGCAGTTTCACCGCACCCAGTTCCTCGAGGTCCCTGGACAGGGTGGCCTGCGTGACGTCGATCCCCTCGGCCGCCAGCATCGCCGCCAGTTCGCCCTGACTGCGCACCGAGTGCGACGACAGGAGCGTCACGATGCGCGCCTGCCTGCCTGCCCTCGTCGCGGTGGTCATCGTCGCATCACGACTTCTCCAACAACCACACCAGCAGGGCCTTCTGCGCGTGCAGGCGGTTCTCGGCTTCGTCCCAGACGGCACTCTGCGGTCCGTCGATCACGTCGTCGGTGATCTCGTATCCGCGATGAGCTGGAAGGCAGTGCAGGACAACGGCATCCGGGTCAGCCAGCTTCAGCAGCTCTCCGTTCACCTGGAACGGCCGGAACGGGCGCACGCGGTCGAGACCGTCGTTCTCCTGACCCATCGACGTCCACGTGTCGGTGACCAGCACGTCCGCGCCCGTGGCGGCCGCCCTCGCGTCCGCCGTCACGCTGACGGTGGCACCGGTCTCGGCTGCGCGACGCTCGGCGGCCGCCACGAACTGCCTGGCCGGTTCGAAACCCGTCGGCGCGGCGATCGTGACGTGGATTCCTGCCGTGACGCCGCCGAGCATCAGCGAGTGCGCCATGTTGTTGGCGCCGTCGCCGAAGTAGGTCATCCGCAGACCGTTGAGCTCGCCCTTGCGCTCGACGAGCGTCTGGAGGTCGGCGAGCACCTGGCACGGGTGGAACTCGTCGGACAGCGCATTGACGATCGGCACCGTCGACCCCGAGGCCATGGCGGTCAGGCGTTCCTGCGCGAAGGTGCGCCAGACGATCGCGTCGACGTACCGGGAGAGCACCTGGCCGGTGTCCTCCAGCGTCTCCTCGCGACCGAGTTGCGTGCTGCGCCCGTCGACCACGACGGCGTGACCGCCGAGCTGGGCGATGCCCATCTCGAACGAGAAGCGCGTCCGCGTCGAGTTCTTCTCGAAGATGACGGCGACGCCGCGCGGTCCCTCGAGGGGGCGGGCGCTGAACGGCGCCTTCTTGAGTTCGGCTGCCAGAGCGAGGACTTCGGCCTGCTCGGCCGGTGAGAGGTCGTCGTCGCGTAGGAAGTTCCTGACGGTCATGCGGACTCCGCTGCGGTGTCGAGGACGGCGGGCAGGGCGTCAAGAAACGCGTCGATCTGCGCCTCGGTGACGACCAGTGGCGGAGCCAACCGGACCACGTCCGGCGCGGCTGCGTTGACGAGGAACCCCGCGTCGCGCGCGGCGGTCTCGACGGCCTTGCCCTTGGGTGCGGTCAGGACGATGCCGCGCAGCAGACCGCGGCCCCTGACGTGGTCGACGAGGGGATGTCCCAGCGCCTCGACCCCGTGGCTGATGGTCTTGCCAAGCACGTCGGCGCGCGCGATGAGGTCGTCCTCGGCCAGCGTCCTAAGGACGGCGAGCGCCGCGGCGGTGCACACCGGGTTGCCACCGAAGGTGCTGCCGTGCAGGCCGGGTGTCAACAGCGCCGCCGCGTCACCGATCGCCAGGCAGGCACCGATCGGCAGGCCGCCGCCCAGCCCCTTGGCCAGGGTGACCACGTCGGGGGTGATGCCGTCGTGCTGGTGGGCGAAGAAGGTTCCCGTGCGGCCGACTCCGGTCTGCACCTCGTCGAGCACCAGCAGTGCGCCGTGGCTGGCGGTGATCTCGCGGGCCGCAACCAGGTAGCCCGGCGGGGGTGTGACGACCCCGCCCTCACCCATGATCGGTTCGAGGAAGACCGCGGCGGTCTCGTCGGTGACTGCGGCGGCCAGGGCCTCGGTGTCGCCGTAGGGAACGTGGGTCACGTTGCCGGGCAACGGTGCGAACGGTGCCTGCTTCGACGGCTGGCCCGTGAGCGCCAGCGAGCCCATGGTGCGGCCGTGGAAGGCGCCCTCGGCGGCGACGAGTTCGGTGCGACCGGTGAGGCGGGTGATCTTGAAGGCGACCTCGTTGGCCTCGGTGCCGGAGTTGCAGAAGAACACCCGCGCCGCGGGAGAAGAAGTCTCACCGCCGAGTTGAGCGACGAGTGCCTCGGCGAGCGCGATACCCGGCTCGGTGGCATAGAGGTTCGACGTGTGACCGAGCGTGTTGAGCTGTGTGGTCACCGCCTCGATGATGGCGGGGTGACGGTGCCCGAGCACGTTGACGGCGATGCCGCCGAGCAGGTCGACGTAGGACTTGCCGTCTGCGTCGGTGACGACCGCACCGTCACCGCTGACCAGCGCGACCGGTGGCGTGCCGTAGTTGTCCATCATCACGGCCTGCCAACGCTCCTGCAGCCCTTGAGTATTGCGCAGTCCATTCCCCGAGTCGCTTCGCTCCTGCCCGCCGTTCATCTCATCACCACCTTCGTTCCGGATCCTTCGTTCGTGAACAGTTCGACGAGCACGCAGTGCTCCACTCGACCGTCGATGACGTGGGCGCTGGGCACGCCGCCCTCGACCGCGCGCAGGCAGGCCTCGATCTTGGGCACCATCCCCGACTCCAGCGACGGCATCAGGTCGGTCAGTGTCTCGGCGTCGATCTCGCTGACCAGAGACGAGCGGTCGGGCCAGCTGGTGTAGAGGCCCTCGACGTCGGTGAGCATGAGGAGCTTCTCCGCCGACAGCGCCTCGGCGAGTGCGGCCGCCGCGGTATCGGCGTTGATGTTGTGCACCACGCCCGCCACGTCGGGCGCAATCGTCGAGATCACTGGAATGCGGCCCGCCGCAATGAGGTCCATCACCGCCCTGGTGTCGACCTTCTCGACATCGCCGACCAGGCCGATGTCGGTGGCGACGCCGTCGACGGTCACGCTGCGCCGCACCGCGGTGAACAGCTGGGCGTCCTCGCCCGTGATGCCGACGGCGTAGGGCCCGTGGGCATTGATGAGCCCGACCAGCTCTCGGCCGACCTGGCCGAACAGCACCATCCGTGCCACGTCGAGGACTTCCGGTGTGGTGACCCGGAATCCCCCCTTGAAGTCACCGGCGATGCCGAGCTTGGCGAGCATTGCACTGATCTGCGGTCCACCGCCGTGGACGACGACCGGGTGGATGCCGCAGTTGCGCAGGAACACCATGTCGGCGGCGAAGGCCGCCTTCAGGACGTCGTCGGTCATGGCGTTGCCGCCGTACTTGACCACGACGATCTTGCCGTGGAGTTGCTTGAGCCACGGCAGCGCCTCGGCGAGCACGGCCGCCTTGGTCTGAGTGTCGCTCACATGCTCCTCGCGCAAGCGCTCATCGGCACTCACGACGAGTATGCCGAGTTCTCTTCGACGTACGCGTGGGACAGGTCGGTGGTGCGGACGGTGGCCTCGCTGGTTCCGACGGCCAGGTCGACGACGACGGAGATGTCCTCGCCGGAGAGGTCCACGTCGCGGGCGCCCGAAGCGCCGGTGCCGTCGATGCACACCGGAAAGCCGTTGAACGACACACTGATCCGGTCAGCCGCCATGTCGACTGGCGCCATGCCCACGGCCGCGAGCACCCGGCCCCAGTTGGGATCGGAGCCGAAGATCGCCGTCTTGACGAGGCTGTCGCGGGCGATGACCCTGGCGGCGATGACCGCGTCCTCCTCGCTGGCGGCGCCGGTGACCGTGACGGCCACGCGCTTGGTGACGCCCTCCGCGTCGGCCTGCAGCTGCGCGCAGAGATCGTCGCAGACGGCGAGTACGGCCTCGTCGAGCTCGGCCTGGCTCGGGGTGATCTCGCTCGCGCCGGAGGCGAGCAGCAGCACGGTGTCGTTGGTGGAGCAGCTGCCGTCGATGTCGAGCCGGTCGAAGGTGCGGCCCGCGGCGTTGCGCAGCGCATGGTCGAGGGCGTCGGCGTCGGCGACGACGTCGGTGGTGATGACGCACAGCATGGTCGCCAGCGAGGGCGCCATCATGCCCGCCCCCTTGGCCATGCCGCCGACGGTCCAGCCGCCCTCGTGGTGCAGCGCAACCTGTTTCGGAACGGTGTCGGTGGTCATGATGGCCTGTGCGGCCTCCGCGCCGCCGGTCAGGCCGCCTGCCATCTCGTGCACGAGGTCCTTGACGCCGCCGAGCACCTTGTCCATCGGCAGCCGGTCACCGATCAGACCCGTCGAGCAGACGGCGACTTCGATGGCGCCGGTCTCGGTGCCCCAGTCCGACAGCGCATCGGCCACGGCCTCGGCGGTCGCGTGCGTGTCCTGGAAGCCCAGCGGTCCGGTGCACGCGTTGGCGCCGCCCGAGTTGAGGATGACGGCGCGCAGTCGCCCGGTGGTCATCACCTGCTGCGTCCACTGCACGGGCGCGGCCTTCACCTTGTTGCGGGTGAACACCGCGGCGGCGGCATAGTCGGGACCCTCGTTGAAGACCAGCGCGAGATCCGGCTTGCCGGAGGCCTTGATACCCGCCGCGATGCCGGTGGCACGGAAACCCGAGGGTGCGGTGACGCCCTGATTGCGTACGAGCTTGGCTGTGCTGATCCCCCGGTCGCTTCGCTCCTGCCCCCCGGTCATGGCGCCACACCCACGATCGAAAGTCCTTCAGTCTCCGGCCAGCCCAGCGCCAGGTTCATCGACTGCACAGCCGCCCCTCCGGTTCCCTTGACGAGATTGTCGATCGCGCACAGCGCCACCAGCACGCCCGCGTCCGCGTCCACGGCGACGGCGACCTGCGCGGCATTGCTGCCGATCACCGAGCCGGTCGCGGGCAGTCGACCCTCTGGCAGCAGGTGTACGAACGGCTCAGCGCCGTAGGCCTTTTCGTAGGCCGCCCGAATCTCCGACAGCGAGGCGCGGGTGCGGGCGGTGCACGTCGCGAGGATGCCCCGCGACGTCGGGATCAGCACGGGCGTGAACGACACCGTGACGTCCTTGTCGGTGACCGTCCGCAGACCCTGCGCGATCTCGGGCGTGTGCCGGTGCGTCCCACCCACGCCGTACGCCCGTGCCGAACCGATGATCTCGGAACCCAGGAGGTCGACCTTCGCGGCCCGGCCCGCGCCGGACGTGCCGCTGACCGCAACGACCGTCACGGCCGGTTCGACGAGGTCCTCGGCGAGGGCGGGAAGCACGGCGAGCAGTGCGGCCGTCGGGTAGCACCCGGGGACGGCGATGCGCTTGGTGTTCTGCAGCGCCTCGCGTCCGCCGGGCAGCTCGGGAAGGCCGTAGGGCCAACTGCCTGCGTGGGCGGAGCCGTAGAACCGCTCCCAGTCCGCCGGGTCGGTGAGCCGGAAGTCGGCGCCGCAATCGACGATCAGGGTCTCGGGGCCGAGTTGCTCGGCCAGCGCGGCGGAGTGCCCGTGCGGCAGGGCCAGGAACACCACGTCGTGGCCCGCCAGTACCTCGACGTCGGTGGACTCCAGTACCCGGTCGGCCAGCGGAAGGAGGTGCGGATGGTGCTCGCCGAGGCTGGTTCCCGCGCTGGCCGCGGCGGTCAACGCGCCGATGGTGAGGCGGCCGTCCGCGAGGGCGGGGTGACCGAGCAGGAGTCGCAGGATCTCGCCGCCCGCATAGCCGCTGGCACCGGCCACTGCCACAGAGATCATGCAGCAATTCTGCATGTTTATGCGTTCTGGTGCAAATTCATTACCTAGCGGCGCTGAACTGCGCCGACACGCTCGGCAGCGGCCGCCACGGCCGCATCCCGTGCGGCGCTCGCCTCGTCCTCCGTCAGCGTCCGGTCGGGAGCCCGGAACCGCAGCGCCAACGTCAGCGACTTCTTGCCGTCGCCGATCTGGGGCCCCAAGTAGACGTCGAAGATCCGGACGTCCTCGAGCAACTCGCCCGCGCCGTCGCGCACCGCGTCGACGACGGACTGCGCGGCGACGTCGTCGGCCACGATGAGGCTGACGTCTTGGAACACCGCGGGAAAGGGCGACACCACGGGAGCGGGCAGCGGCTCGATGACAGGCACGGCGCTCAGATCGAGCTCCACGGCGCAGACACCCTTCGGCAGACCCGTCCGCTCGATGACTGCCGGGTGCAACTGGCCCGCATAACCGACCACGGCGCCGTCGAGCAGGATCTCGGCACAGCGACCTGGATGCCAGGGCAGGTGCTGCGCGGCACGGAACTCGAACTCCACGTGGCTCGCCCGCCCGATGACGCGCACCGCCTCGAACGCGTCCAGTGCATCGACGTGGCGGCCGGGACCCCACGGACCCGCGGGCTCCCGCATGCCGGTGAGGACGGCTCCGACGTGCAACGGCTGCCGGGGCAGCGCCTCGTCGATGATCGCGATCTCGGCGTCCGTGGGCCTGCGGTCGACCGGCAGCCGGTCGACCGCCTTGGTCTGCGGGGTTGCCAGCACGACCTGCTCGACGCCGAATAGCGCAACGTCAGGCGCACCGCGAGACACGTTGCGCACCAGCGCCTCCAGCAACCCCGGCAGCAGCGTCGAGGCGAGATGCGGCCGGTCGGACTCCAGCGGATTGAGCACCCGTATGGTGGCGCGCCGGGGATCGTCGGCAGGCAGCCCCCATGCGTCGAAGATGCCCGCGGGCAGGAACGGTGTCGGCAGCACCTCGACGAAACCGTTGAGCCCCAGCGACTTTCCGATGGCGCGCCGACGCCTCTGGGTGGGGCTCAGCCCACGGCCGGGCGGGGCGGCGGGCAGGACCGACGGAATCTTGTCGAGGCCTTCGAGCCGAAGCACCTCTTCGACGAGGTCGGCGGGTTGCTTGAGGTCGGTGCGCCAGCTCGGCGGCACGACGGTGACGGTCCCGCCGGCGGTGGTGACCCGGCCGCCGATCTGGGTCAGCCGTCGCACGGTGGCGCCCTCGGGGTAGTCGACTCCGGCCATCCGGTCCGGCAGGTCCGCCGGCATGCTGACCGCGGGGGGTGACCAGTCGTCCCGTGGCGGGTCCCCGCGCCAGTCGGTGAGCGTCGGCTCGATGGTGCCGTCGGCGATCTCGGCAAGCAGTGCCGCGCAACGATCAAGTGCGGCAACGGAGATCGCCGGATCGACGGTGCGCTCGTAGCGGCGGCCGGCCTCGCTCACCAGCCGCAGACGCCGCTGGGTGCGTGACACCGTCGCCGGATCCCACACCGCTGCTTCGAGGAGGACGTCGGTGGTGCTGTCCCTGACCTCGGTGGTGCCGGCACCCATCACGCCACCGATGGCGGCAGTCGCCACGTCGTCGACGATAAGGACGTCACCGGGATCGAGCTTGCGCGTCACACCGTCGAGGGTCACGACGGTCTCCCCCGGCTTGGCGAATCGGACGTCGAACCCACCGGTGATGAGACTGCGGTCGTGCGCGTGCATCGGGTGGCCGATCTCGAGCATCACGTAGTTCGTCACGTCGACCGCCGGTGAGATGGCCCGGATCCCACTGAGTAGGAGCCGACGCTGCAGCCACCACGGTGACACCGCGGTCGGGTCGATGCCCGTGACGGGACGCAGTCCGAAACGCTGGACGCCGGTGCCTGGTTGGACGGTCAGCGGCCACGCCTCGCCGGTGACCGGCAACGGTGCGACGTCGGCGGGGTCGACGAAGTCGAGGTCGAACGCGCAGGCGAGCTCGCGCGCGATCCCGCGGATCGACAGGCAGTAACCGCGGTCCGGGGTGATGGCCAGGTGGAAGACGACGTCGTCGAGGCCGACCACGTCGACGGCGGAATCGCCGGGCTCGGCGGTGCCCGGCGGCAGGACCAAGATTCCGGAGTGGTCGATGCCGAGGTTGAGTTCGGACGCCGAACAGATCATGCCGTCGGACGTGCGGCCGTAGGTCTTGCGCTTGGCGATGGTGATACCGCCAGGAACGTCGCCGTTGGGCAAAACAGTCCCGGGCAGTGCTACGACCACCAGATCGCCGACTGCGAAGTTGGTTGCCCCACAGACGATGTCGCGGGGTTCGCTCTCACCAACGTCGACCTTGCACGCGCGGATCGGCTTCTTGAACTCGGTGAGTTCCTCGATCTCCGTGACGCGGCCGACGGTCAACGGACCCGACACCGGGCCGACGGGCAGGATCTCCTCGACCTCGTGGCCGATGGCGATGAGGGCGCGCTCGAGTTCCTCGGGTGACACGTCCCAGTCGGGTGCGCCTGCCCGCACGACGTCGCGCAGCCAGCTGTAGGGAACGCGCATCAGGCTTCCACCCCGAACGGCAGCGAGAACCGCACGTCACCCTCGACCATGTCGCGCATGTCGGGAATCCCGTTGCGGAACTGCAGGGTCCGCTCGAGCCCCATCCCGAACGCGAAGCCCGAGTACTCCTCGGGGTCGATTCCACAGGCGCGCAACACATTCGGGTTGACCATTCCGCAACCGCCCCATTCCACCCAGCCCGCGCCACCCTTCTTGTTCTCGAACCAGATGTCGACCTCGGCCGACGGCTCGGTGAACGGGAAGAAGTGCGGCCGCAACCGCGTGCGGCCCTGCGGACCGAACTCGGCGCGGGCGAACGCGTCCAGGGTGCCGCGCAGATTGGCCATCGTCAGACCGCGATCCACGGCGAGACCCTCCACCTGATGGAAGACGGGCGTGTGGGTGGCGTCGAGTTCGTCGGTGCGGAACGTGCGGCCGATCGACACGATGTACACCGGCAGCTCACGTTCGAGTAGCGCGCGGATCTGCACCGGCGAGGTGTGGGTGCGCAGTACCTGCCGCGAACCGTCAGGGGCGATCTGAAAGGTGTCCTGCTCGCTGCGGGCCGGGTGATCGGGCGGGAAGTTCAGCGCGTCGAAGTTGAACTGCTCGGTCTCGACCTCGGGTCCCTCGGCCAACTCCCAGCCCATCGCGACGAAGACGTCGGCGACGTGGTCGGCCAGGATCGTGATGGGGTGGCGGGCGCCGATCGGTTCACGTGTCGAGGGCAGGGTGACGTCGATGCGCTCGGCGACCAGCGCGGCTGCGTCGCGCTCGGCGCGCAGCACCTCGATGCGGGCGTCGAACGCGCCCTGAACTTCGGTACGGGCCTCGTTGACGCGGCGGCCCGCGTCGGCGCGGTCGGTCTTGGGCAGCGCGCCAAGCGCCTGACGTGCCAACGCGATCGGCGACTTGTCGCCGAGGTGCTCGGTCTTGGCGCGGGCCAGGGCATCGAGGTCGCCCGCCTGCTCGAAGGCCTGGCGGGCCGCACCGACGGCAGTGGTCAGCGCTTCCTGCGAAAGTCCTGAGGAGTCCGGCTGATCTACCACCCGGCGATCATAGCGACGGGTGGGGTGTGACTCGCGCTACCCTCACGCCGTGATCATGCGGCCCGTGATCGTGTCGACCGTCTGGCTCGCCGGCGTGCTCGCCGTGCTGGCGACGTGCTTCGTGTCCTGGTGGTGGGCGCTGCCCGCGCTGGTGCTGCTGGCCGTGGCGGCGTTGGGGACCTGGGATCTGGTGCAGACGCGGCACACCATCCTGCGGGTGTATCCGATCCTCGGTCACGTCCGATTCCTGATGGAGATGATCCGACCCGAGATCCGGCAGTACTTCATCGAGTCGAACACCGAGGCGGCTCCGTTCGACCGGGAGACCCGCGACCTGGTCTACGAACGGGCCAAGGGCACCAAGGGCGACGAGCCGTTCGGCACCGAACGCGACGTGTACGCGCTCGGGTACGAGTTCTTGCGCCATTCCCTTCGTGCGCACTTCGCCGAGACCCTCGACCCCAAGGTGCGCCTCGGCGGCCCCGACTGCACGCAGCCCTACGACATCGCCATGCTCAACGTGTCGGCGATGAGTTTCGGCGCGCTGTCCGCCAACGCCATCGAGGCACTGAGCGCAGGCGCCGCCCGGGGCGGCTTCGCCCACGACACCGGCGAGGGCGGCATCAGCCCGTATCACCTGCGGGGTGGCGGCGACCTGATCTGGGAGATCGGCTCGGGCTACTTCGGCTGCCGCGACGCCGACGGCCGCTTCGACCCCGTCGCATTTCGCGAGAAGGCCACCCTGCCTGCGGTGAAGGCCATCTCCGTCAAGCTGTCCCAGGGTGCCAAACCCGGCCTCGGTGGCGTACTGCCCGGTGCCAAGGTCAGCGCCGAGATCGCCGCCACCCGCGGCGTCCCGATCGGGAAGACCGTCGTGTCACCGCCCTCGCACAGCGCCTTCGGCACACCCGTGGAGTTCATGGCATTCCTCACGACCCTGCGGCGGCTCTCGGGCGGCAAGCCGGTCGGCTTCAAGCTGTGCATCGGCGCCCGCACGGAGTTCCTGTCGATCTGCAAGGCGATCCTGGCGACCGGCGTCGCACCGGACTTCGTCATCGTCGACGGCGGTGAAGGCGGCACCGGCGCGGCGCCCCAGGAGTTCGAGGACCACGTCGGCATGCCCCTCACCGAGGGCCTGATGCTGGTGCACAACTGCCTGGTCGGCACCGGCCTCCGCGAGCGGATCCGCGTCGGCGCGTCCGGAAAGGTCGCCAGCGGCGTGGACATCGTCACCAGGGTTTGTCAGGGTGCCGACTTCTTGATGGCGGCCCGCGCGATGATGTTCGCGGTCGGCTGCATCCAGGCCCTCGCGTGCAACACCAACCGGTGCCCCACGGGCGTCGCCACCCAGGACCCGTCGCGGACCCGCGCACTCGACGTGCCGGACAAGACGACCCGGGTGTTCAACTACCAGCGCGCCACGGTGGCCAGCGCCGCACAGATCGTCGCCTCGATGGGTCTCGACGGCTTCGGTGAACTCTCGCCGGCGATGCTGAACCGCCGCGTCGAGGGCCAGCGCACCAGGACCTATGCCGAGATCTACGAGTGGCTGATGCCCGGCGAACTGCTCCAGGACCCGCCCGAGTCGTGGCGCTCGGACTGGGTGGAGGCGTCCGCCGATCAATTCCGTTGAGCGGCGGTGGTTGACTGCGAGGGGTGAGCAGAACACCGATGACGGCGCGCAGGCTGTTCGACCGCTTCGAGCCCATCCACGCCCTGACGTACTTCGCACCAGAGTCCCGCGCGGCCTTCGACCAGGCCGGTTTCCGCGGTTTCTGGATGGGCTACTTCGGCGGACGCGCCGCCCCGCTGGGTGCGGTCCCGCCCGAGGTCGTCACCGCGATCTTCTACAACTTCGCGCCGTCGCACGTGGCGCGCGCGCTGCCCGACGCCTGGGACCGGGTCAGCCCGGCGGATGCGCTCCGGGCACGGGAGACGTCGGCCGTGGCGGCCCTGAACCGCTGCGGTGTCACCGACGGAGCCGACGTGCGCACCGCCGCCGACCTGTTGGCCAAGGCGGCCGCGACCGCGCCGCTGGACGGCCGTCCGCTCTTCGCCGCCAACCGGGCACTGCCATGGCCCGACGAGCCGGTCGCCCGACTCTGGCATGCCGCCACCCTGCTGCGCGAGCAACGAGGGGACGCCCACGTCGCGGTCCTCGTCGCCAACGGCGTCGGTGGGCGCGACTGCAACGTCCTGCACGCGGTCGCCGATCGGGTCCCTCGGGAGTTCCTCGCGGTGAGCAGGCAATACGACGACGAGGAATGGCGCTCGTGCGGCGACCGCCTCGCCGCCCGCGGAATCCTGGATGCCGAAGGCGCACTGACGGATTCGGGTGCCGCGTTGAAGCAGCGCATCGAAGACGCCACCGATGAGCTGTCGCTGGCCGCCTTCGACGCGCTCGACGACGCCGAGCTCGACCTGCTGTTCGGCACGCTCACACCGCTCACCAGGGCGGTCATCGGCGCCGGTGACATCCCCGCCGCGACGCCGATGGGCCTGCGTCGGGACGACCTCGACGACGACGGCGCACACCTGGATTAGCGCGGCGCGTAGATGATCAGGCCGACGCCGCACAGACAGATCACGGCGCCCGCCACGTCCCATCGGTCGGGCCGGAAGCCGTCGGCGACCATCCCCCACAGCAGGCTGCCCGCGATGAAGATGCCGCCGTATGCGGCCAGCACCCTGCCGAAGTGCGCATCGGGCTGAAACGCGGCGACGAATCCGTAGGCCCCCAACGCGAGCACCCCGGCGCCCGCCCACAGCCAGCCGCGGTGTTCTCTGATGCCCTGCCAGACCAGCCAGGCGCCGCCGATCTCCAACAGCGCCGCCACCACGAACAAGGCGATCGACTTGAGGACCGTCACGTTTGCCGGATCGATTGGTTGCGGTTCCACTCGACCCAGCCGACGCCCGTGCGGCCGTCGGCGGTCGTCACGGCGGCCCAGGCCCGCGGAAATCGGCTCACCCGGCCGTCATTCGAGGTGAGCAGTACCGGAGCATGCCCACGGACTTCGATGGTCGCGGTGGTGTCGCTGGGCGTGAGCTCGAGAGTGGTGCCCAGCGGCAGCTCGTCG
The DNA here is from genome assembly GCA_025963385.1 of Mycobacterium sp. Taxonomy (GTDB): domain Bacteria; phylum Actinomycetota; class Actinomycetes; order Mycobacteriales; family Mycobacteriaceae; genus Mycobacterium. The sequence continues at coordinate 6,764 of JAOPUT010000024.1, read as the reverse complement.
TCGCCGAACGTCTCCGTCGCGACGACCGTCTGCAGCTCGACGACCTCTCCGCCGCGCTGCACGTAGCCTGCGGCCATGCGTGGCGCACCGGGGATCCTGAGATCCAGACCGTGCACGTGGGTGCCGTCGTTGAGATGCAGTGCGCTCCACACCCACTCCATGCTCCACCAATCCCGCGCCGCCCACGAATGGTCCCGCTGGCCCGCAACTCCGGAGAACTCGTAGGAGCGACCGTCCGCGCTCACCGTGCCCGACACCGTGCAGGGAATCTCGTATCTGGTCGAAAGTCGGTACTGGTACGGGGTTCCCGCAGTGGTCCACACCAGGTCCATCGCCAGGTCGACGGGACGGCCTGTCTCCCCGCGCAGTAAACCTGCGGGGTCGTCGTAGGCCTCGCCCCTGCCACGGAGGGAGACCCGGTAGGACTGCAGCGGCTCGGTGGCCTCGAGGTCGAGGGTGATTCCGTCGCTGACGACGTGCGTGTGGTCGGCGGGCAGGGCCGCCTCGAAGTCGAGCACCGCGATGGTGGGCATGTTCGGGCCACACAGCAGTGCGTTGATCCAGGCGTGCCCCTGGTTGGGGATCAGGCCCAGCCGCAGCCAGCCGCCGACGTCCTGGTCGGGGTCGGCGAAGTCGAAGTACCAGCTCTCGTTCCACAGCGGCTCATCGGTCGGCTCATGGGTGTCCTCGTCTACTGCGTTGGGCTGCAACGGTTCCGGCGTCGACGGGGCGGGCAGCACGGACAGCGCGTCGAGGTCGAGGACGTGGGTGCAGTGCCGCTCGATCATCGTCATGAACATGCGGTCACCCCGCTCGGTGCGTTCGACGAGCATGGGCGACACGATCGCCATCATCACACCGAAGAAGCTCTGACGGCGGACGCCTTCGCGGACGTCGTCCATGGTGATCGGGGCGTCGGGCCCGAGCGCGTCGTGATACGCGTGCAGCAGGGCGTCGCCGTGCTCACGACGCTGCGGCACGGGCAGCGCACAGCCGAGGAAGTAGGCGACGTCGGTGAGGGCGGGTCCCCACGTGACGGTCTGCCAGTCGACCACGGTCAGCGGGCGGTCGGCGCCGTCCTCGCCGAAGAGCATGTTGTCCAGTCGGTAGTCGCCGTGGATGAGACCCTGCGGCCTGCCCGACGCGGCCTCGGCGGCGAGATACGCATCGAACGTCGCCACCAGGCGCTCGCAGACCTCGCGGTGTTCTGGCGCGACGTCGTCGCGGTAGCGCTCGATGAACCCCGCATACAGGGCGGCCATCAGCCCCTGGTTCAGCGGCGACTCGCGGTTGAGCCACTCGGCGCCCGCCAGGGCGGTGTCGCCGAGCAGGGGTCCGTGCACGCGACCCAACTGGGTCAGCGCCATGGACGCCTGTTCGATTGTGGCACCGCCGATCTCGTCGCCGACGACGGCGGGTGCGGCATCACCGATCAGGAGGTCGAAGACGCCGGTCGTCGGGTCGTAAGCGGCGTGATGGCAGGGGGCGATGACACTCCCCGAGTCGCTTCGTTCCTGCCCACCTACGGTGCCGTGAAGGCCGGGTGCGATGTCGGTGTAGAACCGCACCTCACGCTCGTAGAGGCCCATCGCCAGGCCGGTCTGTCTGCTACTCGGGTCGGCGGCAGCCACCTTGAGTACGACCGACGCGGGTCCCTCCTGACCGTCGGCATAGGTCAGCGCAACGCGGTAACACTCGCTCATCTGGCCGGTACCGATGCGGTCGATCGTGAAGTCGGTGACCTCACCTGCTCCGATCGCGGTGGTCAGCCAGTCGGCGGTGAGGTCGTCGGGACGTTCGATGAGGGCATCGGTCAGCGGTGGCACGGGTTCAGACGTTAGTCACCCCTGGCGATCGGGTGCATGCTTTTCGGCGACAAAGTTGACGGCCGTCAACTCTTGGCGTGGCAGGCGTCGGCTGCGGTGCCCGCCACATCCAGCGACGGGTTGCGATCGAAGAACCCGAACGGTTTGAGCCAGAAGGACACGACGTCGACTGGCATCACCGGCCAGTCCTCGGGGCGCGTGATGTGGTGCAGACCGAACACGTACCAGAGCACCACGTCGGTGTTGTCGATGGATCGGTCGGCCTTGGTCCACTGCCCGAGCCCGGTGTCCTCGACCGACTGGTTGACGAATTCACCAGCGGGCCAACGCTCATCGGCCGAGTTCGGCGTGACCCAGACCGTGTGCCCGATGACGTTGGCGCGCTTGAACACCGGCGATGCGGGATCGAACATCGGCGGGATCGCGCCACCCGGCACCAGCTTGTAGGCGGGATGGGTGCCGAGGCCGTTGGTGACGTTGGTGTTGACGACCTTCCATCCGCGCTGCGTCGCGAAGTCGAAGTCCTGCTTGCCCTCGCTCTCGGTGCGCAGCGGGACGTTGCGCGTGACGAGGGACAGTCCGTACGGATTGTCCGGGCCCATCGGCTCGGCGTACGACTCCGACATGAACACCGTGTTGTCGCTGCCGTCGACGTCCATGTCGAGGCGCGCCACCAGGAAGTGTTGGTGGAAGGGCGCATACGTGCGTTCGTCGACCAGCGTGCCGTTGGGATTCGGCGCGCCGGGTGCGAGCGGCGTGGTCACCATGATCCCGGTGGCCCGCACCTCGCATTCGATGTTGCCGTCCTGGTACAGACGCCAGTAGACGAGGTACTCGTAGTTGGCGACCGTTACGTGGAACGAGATCGTCAAGCGACGGATCCGTCGCACCTCGGCTCCCGCATCGTGGTCGACGTGCTTCCACAGCACGGCGCCGTCCTCCTCGTGGATGCAGATCGCGTCGACGATGGTGTACGGCTCACCCTTGCTGTCGTGCATGACGGCGTCGAGGTAGCGGATCTCGCCGAGGCAGTCGCAGCCGAGCTGGAGCGAGGTGGTCATGAACCCGAGGCCCCACTCCCCGATGTCGAATGCCGTGCGGCGGTAGTGATCCGCCGACGAGTCGCGGTACGGCACGATCATCTCGGCGAACGACATCCGGTGCGCGATGGACCGCACGCGGTCGGCGTCGCGGTAGCGGACCATGTGCAGGGTCATGCCCTCGCGGTAGTTGAACCCGATCCGCAGCGACCAGTTCTGCCACTGCAGCAGGTTGCCGTCGAGCGTGAACGACGGCCCCTCCGGCTGGGTGATGAGCAGCGGTTTCAACGGCTCCCTCGTGGACGCCGCGCGGATGCGCTCTGGGACGTGCTGGGGCACGTATTCGCCCATCACGTCCGGGGTTTCGACTCCCGCCCCAGAAAAAGGACCACCGTCCTCGACCCGCAGCACCTCCATGGTGTTCAGGTCGATGATGCAATGCAGGCCGCTGACGAGGTGGGCATAGGGGTTGGCGCCCGGCGCGTCCTTGCGCCAGGTGTCCGACCAGCCGAGCCTGCGGTCGCGGTACTCGGGCGGTGCGACCGCATCCCCGAAGGTCCACGTGTCCATGAAGACGCTGTCGAGATCGGTGATGCCGCGTTTGGCGAGTGCCGCGATCATCTCGGGATGCTTGCGCAGCACTTGATCGCATTCGAGGAACTCGTCCACCGTGAAGTTCGCCTGCACCCCGGGGACGTGGTTGAACGATTCGACTCGGTCATCGGTGAGCGAGACCACGCTCTTGTAGGTGGCGTTGGCGGAGCGGTCCAGGCAGATGGCGAGCGCGCGACGCGCGGGCACGGTGCCGCGCTCCTCGAACGCGCGCAACTCGTCCTTGCTCGGTTCGGCCAGCTCGATCGACGCGAACCGCCAGCCCAGCTCCGAGGTTGCCGACGGCGCAGGCCCGACCGCGTGTTCCCGGAGCAACGTCGCAGCGACAGCGGTGAATTCGTCGGCCGAAAGCGGATCCAGTGGGTGCGTCACGCCACCACTCGACCACATCACCCGTGGACCCGCAGGAGGATCACGAGAAACCCGCCTAACCCCCTTCCCGCCGCTCCGCTGGCCCCTACCTGCCTCAGTTCGCGGCCAATGTGAAGCCCTCCCAGGCCCGTCGACGGTCGGAATTGGGGTCGTACTCGAGGTGCGAATGCCTGTCGAACACCATGACCGCACGCTCGTCGGCGGTGTACTGCGGCCAGCCCTCGCCCGGTGCGTCGCCGCGGCTGAAGGCCCGCCACCTCGCCTGGACGTCGTTGCTGACCCGACGTGCGGAACGACGGTCGGCAGCGGCCGTCAGCAGCGAACCGAACCGGGTCCGGTAGACGTCGAACACCGCGAACAACTCGGTCGCGTGCGTGGCGCCCAGCCCCGACCAGTGGAAGGTGCGCGGGGCGTAGTCGTAGCGGTAGACGTAGGTAGGGGCGTGCCTGCTGTGCGCGCTGGCGATCTGCCACGCGGCGGTCCCGAAGGCGAAGTCGCCGCCCAGCCGGATGCAGGCACTCGGACTCGGATAGCCCGGGTAGGCCTTGGTGATGCGCTCCCTCGACTCGACGTCGGAGTCGGCGAGCAGCAGGTCGATCGCCGGTTCGCTCGTCGGAAGCAGCTGCAAAAACCGTGTGAACAACCGACCCTCGTCGCGGTTGGTACCGACGATCAGCGGCACCCGGTGGGCAGTGCCGTCGCGCATCGCCCGCACCGGATCCTCCGGGAGATAGTCGGTGCCGAAGGTCGGACCCACGACGAAGGCGCCACGCATCTCCTTCATGCCGAGACTCATGACCCTGTCGAGTGCGTTGACCAAGTCGGCGGGCCGCGCCGCCATCACCGCGGCGGCGGCATCCTGCCGCTCGACGCCGAGCACGCCGATGAAGTCCTCCGCGAACGCGGCGGCGACGTCGGGGGGTCCGGCCATCCCACTCGCGGGGCTCTCCGAAATGGCTTGTGCGAAGAGGCCTTTGGCAGCGGGAGTGGCCAGCAGCGTCGCGACGGCGTGCGCACCGGCGCTCTCGCCGAAGATCGTCACGTTGCCGGGATCGCCGCCGAATACCGCGATGTTCTCGCGGACCCACTGCAGCGCCATCACGATGTCGCGGAGAAAGAGGTTGTCCTCGATGGGGTTCTCGGGCGTCGACAGCGCGGAGAGGTCCATGCAGCCGAGTGCCCCGAGCCGGTAGTTGACCGACACGTAGACGCAGCCACGCCTGGCCATGGCGGCACCGTCGTAGATCGGCGTCGCCGAGCTGCCGAGAATGTAGCCGCCGCCATGGATGAAGAACATGACCGGTAGCGGCCCGTCTTCTGACGGAGTCTCGGGCGCGACGACGTTCACCGTCAGGCAGTCCTCGCTCATCGGCTGATACTTGCCGACCCCGAGCAACGTGTATCTGCGTTGCTGCGGGGCGCAGTAGCCGAAACCGTGGCAGTAGCGGACGCCGGGCCACGGCTGCACCGGCTCAGGAGCGCGCAGCCGCCGCCGTCCCACCGGAGGACGGGCGAACGGGATGGACCGCCAGCGATGGACGCCATCGGCGGTGAAGCCCTCGATGACCCCGCTGTCGATGGTCACGCGAATGGTGCGATCGTGCATGACCCGACGTTAGCGAAGAACTCCGGGCCCGACGCGCCTGACGTGCCGTCCCGACGGCGCCCGCTACCCTGGTCGACATGCGAATCGCCCTGGTCGTCGCGGTATCTGCGCTGGTGGCGGGCTGTTCGAGTGGGACAGGTGGGTCGGCGGACCACAGCGAAACGACGGCCACCACGGGCAGTACCACCAGTTCGAGCACGTCGAAGAGCGCGATGCAGACGTCGACGACGCCGTCGCCCGCACCCACCGCGGCACCCGCGCCCGGCGCCGCGATCGCTGAGGTCATCACGTGGATCGAGGCGGGGGCGCCCGCCGACGTCAGCGGATTCCGCTCGGTGACCCGCGACGGGCAGACCACCGACCTCGGCGACGGGGTCGCGTTCATCACTGCAGGCACCGAGGCCAACTGCATCACCAACAAGTATCTGGACGGCGCGCTGGCCTGCCTGGTCAAGCTGACCGATCCACCGCCTCGGCCCGCAGACATCGAGACGGCCTGGAAGAACAACTGGGTGGACTTTCCTGGCACCTCCGTCGACGTCGGATCTCCGCACGGCGACCCGGGCCCCTTCGGCGACGGCACGGGCGCGGAACTGTCGGCGGGCCAGACCGTCGCGTTCGGCGACTACCGATGCCGGGCCGATGCCGCAGGCCTGTTCTGCGTCGACTACGCGCACCAGAGTGCCGTCAAGATGAGCGCAGCGGGCATCGAACCCTTCGGTTGCCTGAAGAAGGCCACCCCGCCCCCGGACATCGGGCTGCGGTTCAGCTGCTGAACTCAGGCAGCCGGCTTGGCGATGTGCACGCCGACGCGGAACTCGACCTGGCTGAGCTCCACCCTCGACGGACCGGGTAGCGGCGGTGCAGTGGAACGATGCCGCGCACCGGTCGGCGTGATGAACTCCGCTGTGTGGCAACCTTTCTCGTCGTACGCGGTGGTCACCGACCACCCCGGCGCCTCCTTCGCGTAATTGCACCGTTCGCACTCCCCCAATCCGTTCACGGCGCTGGTGGGGCCGTCGCGGTGGTGGGGGGTGGCGTGGTCGTGGTGGCGGATCGGGGCGTCGCAGTAGGGGGTGCGGCAGGTGTCGTCGCGGACGGCGATGAAGCGGGCCATGGCCTTGGGGAACAGCCGGGCCTTGGATTCCATGGCGATCAGCGCTCCGGAGGTGGGGTGGCGGTAGAGGCGGCGCACGGTGGCCTTGGATCGTTCGTCGGTGGCGGCGTCGGCAGCGAGGCGGCAGGCCACGGTGGCGGGGATGGGCCCGTAGCCGGGGACCCGGGCGGCGGCGGTGTCCCCGCCGAGCA
>JAOPUT010000022.1 GCA_025963385.1 Mycobacterium sp. | reverse complement strand
GGCGGTGCTCAGCCCCAGCTGGGCCGCGCGAATGGCCGCCACGTAACCGCCGGGGCCTGCACCAAGTACGACGACGTCATAGTGAGTCACGACCACAGCCTAATGGTCGCGGTCGAGGCGTCAGCGGAAGATCCGCTAGGTTTGCGACACCGCCGTCCGCGCCGCAGGGACGGGGCAGGCGTCACTCGCCTCGGCGACGATGTGGGTGCCGCGCTCCTTCGGGCGCTCACCCCGCTCGTATGCCGACCCGGTCACCGGCGGCTCGTCGGCGAGCACGCGGTTCTCGTCCTCGGTGTACGCCCGACCGCGGCTGAGGAACCGCTTGCCCTCCGGGGTCTCCAGGCTGAAGCCGCCACCGCGACCGGGCACCACGTCGATGACGAGCTGGGTGTGCTTCCACGCCTCGAACTGGCTGCCCGAGATCCAGACCGGCACGCCGTCGCCGACATCGAGGATCGACAGGAGGATGTCGCGATCGCCCACCAGGAACTCGCCTGCGGGGTAACACATCGGCGACGAACCGTCGCAGCACCCACCCGACTGGTGAAACATCAACGCGCCGTGGCGTTTCTGCAAGGTGGCGAGCAATTCGGCGGCAGCCTCGGTGATCAGTGCACGTGATGGCGTATCGGACATCGTCTCCCTCTCCCGCGAACGTTCGGCTAATGGTCCCGGACCACCGTGTGCCGGATCGACGAGGTGTTGCTCACGTCACACTACGCCCGAGGCCACAATGGTCATCGTGGACCAGGATCCGTATCTGTGGCTCGAGGACATCACCGGCGACGACGCGCTCGAGTGGGTGAGAAAGCACAACGCGCCGACCCTCGCCGAGATCGGCGGTGAACGCTTCGAGCAGATGCGCGAGGAGGCGCTCGCGATCCTCGACACCGACGCCAGGATCCCCTACGTGCGCAGGCGCGGCGAGTACCTCTACAACTACTGGAAGGACGCCGACCACCCCAGGGGTCTCTGGCAGCGCACCACGCTGGACAGCTACCGGACCGACGATCCCGACTGGGACGTCCTCGTCGACCTCGACGCGCTGGCGGCGGCGGACGGCGAGAAGTGGGTCTGGGCCGGCGCCGACGTCATCGAGCCCGCTCACGACCTTGCGTTGATCAGCCTGTCGCGCGGCGGCTCCGACGCGACCGTCACCCGCGAATACGACATGACGACAAGACGATTCGTCGACGACGGCTTCACGGTGCCGGAGGCCAAGACGAGCATCTCCTGGGAGGATCACGACACCGTCCTGATCGGCACCGACTTCGGTCCCGGCTCGCTGACCGAATCCGGCTATCCGCGAATCATGAAGCGGTGGCGACGCGGACAACCGTTGACCGACGCGCAGACGGTGTTCGAGGGCGTCGCCTCCGACGTCAGCGTCGGTGTCGGGTTCGATCCGACGCCTGGCTTCGAGCGACTGCTGGCCACGCGGTCGGTCGACTTCTTCAACCGCGAGTACTTCGAGATCCGGAGCGACCAGCTGGTGGCCATCGAGGTGCCCACCGACGCGGGAATCTCGATTCACCGCGAGTGGCTGCTGATCCGCCCGCGCACCGACTGGACCGTGGCCGACGCGACATATCCCGCCGGGTCGTTGCTGGCTGCGAAGTACGAGGACTTCCTCGACGGCACAGCAGAACTCACCGTCGTGTTCGAACCCGACGCGCACACCAGCCTCGACACCTACGCCTGGACTCGGGACCGTCTGGTGCTGGTCACGCTGCACGACGTGGCGACCGACGTCGAACTGGTCACCCCCGGCTCGTGGCGACGCGAACCGATCCCCGGTCTCCCGTCCAACGCAACGACGGTGGTCGTCGACGTCGACGAGTACGGCGACGAGATCTTCCTGGACTCGAGCAGCTTCGACAGGCCGTCGCGGCTGCTGTGGGGGCACGCCGGCGGCGAGGTGACGGAGATCAAGAGCGCGCCCGCGTTCTTCGACGCCTCCGACATCGAGGTGAACCAGTACTTCGTCGCCTCGGCCGACGGCACGATGATCCCGTACTTCGTCGTGGGGCACCGCAGCGCGACCGGCCCCGGCAAGACGCTGCTCAGCGGCTACGGCGGTTTCGAGTCGTCCAACACCCCCGGCTACGGCGGTGTCCTCGGCAAACTCTGGCTCTCGCGGGGTGGCACGTACGTGCTCGCCAACATCCGCGGCGGCGGCGAGTACGGACCGACGTGGCACACGCAGGCCATGCGCGAGGGCCGACACCTCGTGCACGAGGACTTCGCGGCCGTGGCAGCCGATCTGGTGGCGCGCGGCATCACCACGGTCGATCAGCTCGGCGCGCAGGGCGGCAGCAACGGTGGGCTGCTGATGGGCATCATGCTGACCAGGTATCCGGAGCTGTTCGGCGCCCTGGTGTGCAGCGTGCCGCTGCTCGACATGAAGCGGTACCACCTGCTGCTGGCGGGAGCCTCGTGGGTGGCGGAGTACGGCAACCCCGACGATCCCGACGACTGGGCGTTCATCTCCGAGTACTCGCCGTACCAGAACATCTCGGCCGAACGCGAGTATCCGCCACTGCTGATGACGACGTCGACCCGCGACGACCGAGTGCATCCCGGCCACGCCAGGAAGATGACGGCCGCACTCGAGGAGGCAGGCCATCAGGTGCGGTACTACGAGAACGTGGAGGGCGGACATGCCGGCGCCGCGGACAACGCGCAGACCGCCTTCCGGTCGGCGCTGATCTACGAGTTCCTGCACCGGATGCTCGGCGAGTAGCCGTGAGCACCCTGTCGTTGAGCCTGTTCTTCTGCGGCCTCGCCATCCTGCTCGTCGGGATCCTGCTGCCGGGGTGGAACACCGCGACGCTGCCGAGGCGCGCGGTGAAGCGCCGGATCTACTGGACGGCCACCGCGGTCGCGATCCCCGTCCTGATCGTGGCCGGGTGGCCGGATCTGCAGAGCTCGATCGCGTTCCTTGCCATGGCCTGCGTGCTCATGCTGGGGTGGGCCTACTTCCGCACTCCGAACATCAAGATCGGTGGACGGATCTGGTCCGCCGACCCGCTCAACCGCGAGCCCGATCCGCTGCCCCGCGACACCCGTCCTTGACATCGCGCGCCCGGCTGGCTCGACTTCTCGTATGTCAACGAGGCCAGCCGAATTCGAGACGCTTCTCTACCGGACACGCGACACCGTCGCCACCATCACGCTCAATCGCCCCGAGCACCTGAACACCATCGTCCCTCCGATGCCCGACGAGATCGAGGCGGCGATCGGTCTCGCCGAGCGCGACCAGTCCGTCAAGGTCATCGTGCTCCGCGGGGCGGGCCGGTCGTTCTCCGGCGGCTACGACTTTGGCGGCGGCTTCCACCACTGGGGCGAGGCGATGAACACCGACGGCACGTGGGATCCCGGCAAGGACTTCGCCATGGTCTCGGCCCGCGAGACGGGTCCGACGCAGAAGTTCATGGCGATCTGGCGCGCGTCCAAGCCGGTGATCGCCCAGGTGCACGGCTGGTGCGTGGGTGGCGCCAGCGACTACGCACTGTGTGCCGACCTCGTCATCGCGAGCGACGACGCCGTCATCGGCACGCCGTACAGCCGGATGTGGGGGTCCTATCTCACCGGCATGTGGCTCTACCGGCTCAGCCTGGCCAAGGTGAAGTGGCATTCGTTGACGGGCGAGCCCCTCACCGGCGTGGAGGCCGCCGCGGTCGAGCTCATCAACGAGTCGGTGCCGTTCGAGCGGCTCGAGGCCCGCGTCGCCGAGATCGCGGGGCAGCTGTCCCGAATCCCTCTGTCGCAGTTGCAGGCTCAGAAGCTGATCGTCAACCAGGCCTACGAGAACATGGGCCTGTCGTCCACGCAGACGCTCGGCGGGATACTCGACGGCCTGATGCGCAACACTCCCGAAGCGCTGGACTTCATCGACACGGCCGCCACCGACGGCGTGCGCGCCGCGATCGAACGCCGGGACGGCCCGTGGGGTGACTACAGCCAGGCTCCTCCGGAGCGGCGACCCGACCCGTCGCACGTCATCGACCCGGAGGGCTAGGTGCGGCGCAGGCCGCCGAGCATCGAGACGAGTACGCCCAGCACGACGAGAGCAGCGCCCGCGGCCAGTGTCAGACTCAGCCACAGATGCAGGCTGCCGATGGCATGGTCGACCATCGCCTGCGCGACGCCGCGGACGTCACCCGGCGTCCTGTCGAGGGCGTCGTTGACGTAGCGCCTGCCCACCTCGATACCGGCCCAGCCCGCTGCACCGACGATCAGCCCCGAAACACCAAGCGCCGCAAGCGCTTTGCCTCGGCGCCTGGCGACCGCCAACGTCAGGAGCGCGAACACCCCTGCGAGCACGGCGGCGCCGACGCTCACCCACGGACCCCACTTGGCGACGTCGCGCAGCTGGCCAGGGCGAAGCGACTGCGACACGTTCTCGGTGAGCGGAATCTCGAAGGTCTCCTTCGAGGGGTGAATGCCGAAGCCGGCCAACGTCTGCTGAAACGACGGGTCGTCGAGCATCGACGACATGTCGATCTCCCAGCGGCCCGACGCGTCGGATTGGCCGACGGTGTCGGTGAACAGCCAGCGGTGCGCGACCTGGTTGGCCAACCCGAACTGCCCAGGGAACGCGTCACTGCCGGTGTAGGCCCGCACCGCTCCGGTCAGCAGCGTGTCATTGACGTCGGGCGCCATCGACGTCACCTTGGACGTCACCGCCGCCGCCATCGCCTGCTGCAGCGCGGGATCCTTCGCGGCCGACGTCGCGAGCGCGGTGTAACCGTCGCGATCGACCACGTTGTGCTGAGCCCAGGTCGCGGGCACCGCCGCAGCCAACGCCACGGTGGCGAGCAACCAGAAGAAGGCGGACGCCAAGAACCGCACGCGTGCGTCCTCCTGTCTGGACGCGGACCCCGTCAGTCGGCCAGCGCGCGTCCCACGATGAGCGGGTCGGCGCGGCCGACCACCTCGTGATCCTTGTTGTCGTAGTCGAACTTACCGAGGACGTAGCGCATGGCGTTGATGCGGGCGCGCTTCTTGTCGTTGCTCTTGACCACGGTCCACGGC
>JAOPUT010000390.1 GCA_025963385.1 Mycobacterium sp. | reverse complement strand
CCGTGGCGCACCGAGCGCAGGCCCACCGTTCCCGGCGTCGCCCAGGCCGCGGACGGTCTCGTCGCACTGGGCTGCGGGACGGCGCAGCAGTGGCACGACCTCTGCGCGATGTCCGGTCACGACGAGTGGATCGACGAGCAGTCCCCGCTCACGATCACCGAACAGTCCAACCTGCACGCCGAGGAACTCTACGAATGGCTCCGCGAGCAACGCGTCGACGACGTCCGCGACCTCGCGTCGGCCTTCCGCATCCCCAACTCACCCGTCGGCAACGGCGCGAACGTCACGTCGATGGACCACTTCGTCGAGCGTGGGGCGTTCACGGCCAATCCCCGCGACGGCTTCGCGCAGCCGAGCCATCCCTATCGACTCGGCGGTGTCTCCCTCCGGGCGCCTGCCGCTGCGCCACGGCTCGGGGAACACACCGGGTGGGCCCGTGCCTCGGCAGCACGGCCCCGTACCGGACCGGTGCGTGACCGCAGTCCTGATCGCCTGCCGTTCAGCGGTCTTCGGGTGCTCGACATGACGACCTTCTGGGCGGGACCGTCGTGCACGCACGTGCTCGGCATGCTCGGCGCCGAGCTCATCCACCTGGAGTCCACGCCCCGCCCCGACGGCACGCGGCTCATCGCCGGAATACCGGCGACGGTGGAGCAGTGGTGGGAGCGCTCGCCGATCTTCTCGGCGCTCAACACCAACAAGAAGAGCGTGACACTGGACTTCCAGACCGATCGGGGACGCGAACTACTGCGCCGGTTGATCTCGACGTGCGACGTCATCGTCGAGAACTTCACGCCACGCGTGATCGATCAGCTCGGGCTGGACTTCGCGTCGGTCCGTGAGTTGCGGGACGACGTGATCATGGTGAGGATGCCGGGTTTCGGCCTCGACGGTCCGTGGCGCGAGAACCCCGCCTTCGCCTACATCATCGAAGACGCCTCTGGATTGAGTTGGCTCACCGGCTATTCCGACCGCAATCCCTATGAGCCGTACTCGGTGGGCGACTCCAACGCGGGTGTCCACGCACTCACCGCGCTGATGCTGGCACTCGAGCACCGGCGGCGGACGGGACAGGGCGTGTTGGTCGAGGCGGCCATGGTGGACGCGGCGCTCAACATCGCCGCCGAACAGGTCATCGAGCACTCGGCGTACGGAGCGCTTCTGCAACGCGACGGCAATCGTGGGCCCGCCGCGGCACCACAGAACATCTACCGCTGCGCGGGCGTCGACGAGTTCGGCCGCGAGGACTGCTGGGTGGCGATCGCCGTGGCCACCGACGACCAGTGGGAGGCGTTGCGCGACGCGATCGGCCGCCCGGAGTGGGCGATCTCCGATGAGCTCGCCGACGCCGCCGGACGCCGGGCGAGCCACGGCCTGATCGACGAGCATCTGGCCGCGTGGTGCGTGTCGCGCACGGGAGACGAGATCGTCGAAACACTCTGGACGGCAGGCGTTCCGGTGGCCAAGGTGATGCAGCCGCACCGCCAGGCCGAATTGCCGCAGTTGATACACCGGGGCTTCTTCGAGCGGGTGGGTCACGCGGTGAACGTCGAGGCCTCGCACAGCACCCTACCGATCGGTCTGGCCGACGGGCCCGACCGATTCCACCGCACTCCCGCTCCGCTACTGGGTGAGCACAACCACGACGTCCTGCGCGGGATCGGGCTGACGGACGAGGAGATCGCAGAGCTCGAAGTCGACGGCGTCATCGGCACCGCACCTGCCATGGGCGGTCGGAGGAAGGCCGCGCGTTAGATCAGGGCGCCGACGTCGTGGCGCTCCCAGAGGTTGAGCACGTTCGTCAACATCTGCAGCCGGCAGCGGATACTCTCGACGTCCTTGATGGCCGGATCCATCCTGGTCGACGCGGCGGTGAGGTCGGGCGCCTGCGAGCGGACGTAACCGGGCACGTCGAGCAGCCACACCATGCCCATCACCGCGGCGTAACGCAGCACCGTGTTCTTCAGCAGGCCGAGATCCAAAGTGCCTCCGCCACAGGTGTGAAACTCGGCACCGAAATGGCTCAGCAGCTCGTCGAGGTGGCGGTCCCAGATCGTGGTCTCGCCCATCGCGTCCGACCCTACGCGCGTAAGTTGCACCCGTGGAGCGGAATTCCCGATCGCGGATCGGTGTCCGAAAACCGTCGGGCGGACACGATCGCGGTGTTTACATGAGAGGGCGAAGGGAGGTCGACGTGCGCAGGCTCAACGGCATGGACGCGTACCTCCTCTACACCGAGACGCCGAATCTGCACTCGCACACGCTGAAGGTGGCGGTGATCGATGGCGCCCACCATGTCGAGGAGTACGGCGAGGAGTACGGCTTCGCCGCCTTCCGGACGCATGTCTCCCGACGGCTCCACCTGCTCGAGCCGCTGCGGTACCGGCTGGTCGAGATTCCTTGGCGAATGCATCATCCGATGTGGCTCGAGGGATGTGACGTCGACCTGGACTACCACCTGCGGAGGGTACGAGTGCCCGCACCGGGCGGTCGCCGGGAGCTCGACGACGTCATCTCGGACATCGCCTCCAGCCCGCTCGATCGGAGCCGACCACTGTGGGAGTTCCACTTCGCGGAAGGGTTGACGGGACACAGGTTCGCACTCATCGGCAAGGTGCACCACGCATTGGCCGACGGTGTCGCCTCGGTGAACCTGCTGGCCAGGGCGATGGACATCGTGGGAGGTGACCAGGACGAACGCGATTTCGACGACGCCGGCGACGTGCCGAGCAGGTCAGCACTCCTCGCCGAGGCGGGCCGCGACCACGTCCGGCAGTTGGGTGAGCTCCCCGGGCTGATCAAGGACGCGGCGACCGGCTTCGCCAAGGTGCGCAAACGCGCGAAGGAACGCGGGGACCATCCCGACCTCGCCGACAACTTCAGTGCGCCGCCGACGTTCCTCAACCACCAGGTGTCACCCGTGCGCCGTTTCGGCAGCGCGACGTTGTCACTGGCCGACGTCAAGCGGACGGCCAAGCTACTCGAGGTGAGTGTCAACGACCTCGTGCTCGCCGTCGCGGCGGGCGCGCTCAGAGAGCTGCTGCTGCGCTACGACGGACGGGCCGACGAGCCGATCATCGCCTCGGTGCCGACCGCCACCGACAGGTCGGCCGATCGCATCACCGGCAACGAGATCAGCGGGCTGTCGATCTCGCTGCCCGTGCACGTCCCCGACGCGTTGGAACGCGTGCGGCTGGTGGCGCTGGCCACCGGGATGGCCAAGGAGGATCACGAGCTCATCGGCCCGGAGCTGTACAGCCGCCTGATGACCTATCTGCCGACGGCGCTCGCACCACCCGCATTCCGCTGGATGTCCAAGCGCGACAACCAGAACAAGATGATGAACGTCGCGGTCTCGAACGTGCCTGGGCCCAGGGTGCGCGGTCACTTCGGCGGTGCGCCGGTCACCGAGATCTACTCGACCGGAGTGCTGTCGCTCGGCGCGCCGGTGAACATCACGGTGTGGAGCTACGTCGACCAGATGGGTATCGCCGTGCTGACCGACGACCGCACCTTCGGTGACGTCCACGAGGCCACCGAGGCCCTGGTTCGTGCCTTCACCGAGATCGACCGCGCCGCAGGGTCATCGGCTGAAATCAACCGATGATCGGGAACCGGCGCCTGCGGGCGAGTTCGTTCAGCGCGTCCTGCATCACCGCGCGCACGTGCGCGTCGACCTCGGCGACGTCGGGGTCGGGACCGAACCGAGCAAGGACGTCGATGGGTTCCAGCACGTGCGTGACGATCTTGGTCGGCAGCGGCAGGTTCGGTGGAATCAGCACGCTGAAGCCGAAGGGGAAACCGAAGGTGACGGGAAGGATCTCCATCCGCGCCCTGCTCAGACCGAGGAGCTTGGCCAACGTGTTGCCGCGGGTCAGGAACAGTTGGCTCTCCTGACCGCCGATCGACACCGACGGCACGATCGGCACTCCCGCGGCGATGGCGGTCCGGACGTAGCCCGTGCGTCCGTCGAAGTCGATGACGTGATCGGAGGTGGTCGGGCGGTAGGAGTCGTAGTCGCCACCGGGGAAGACCAGCACGACACCGCCGGATTGCAGTGCGGCCGAGGCATTCTCGCGGCTGGCCTCGATGACGCCGACCTTGCCGAGGAGGTCACCGAGGGGGCCCATCACGACCCCGTAGTGCGCCAGCGTGTACAGCGGCCGGTCGTGGTAGCCGAACCGCCGGTAGAACGCCGACCCGAAGAGCATCACGTCGGGAGTCAGCATCCCGCCGGAGTGGTTGGAGACCACCAGCGCGCCGCCGTCGGAGGGAAAGGTGTCCAGCCCGTGCACTTCCGACCGAAACCACCGGCGCAGCACCGGGCCGACCTTCTCGACGACCTGCCGGGTCACCGAAGGGCTGAACTTGTCCAGCTCGGCCTCCGGCGCCTCGTCGCTGCCCATGAGTCGCGTGTGTCAGCCGTCGGCGTGGGCCGGGGCTACTTCAGGCAGCTGCCGCCGTCGACGGGCAGCGTCACACCGGTGATGTAGCGGGCTTCGTCGGATGCCAGGAACAGCACCGCGTTGGCGATGTCCTCGGGCTCGACCCAGCCGATCGGCAGTGTGTGCATGAACTCGCCGACGACCTTCATGTCGTCGGGGCCCGGGTTCTCCAGGTCGGGGCGGAACAGCCGCATGGTGCCCTCGTTCATGAACAGCGGGGTGTTCACGTTGGTCGGATGCACCGAGTTGACCCGAATGTTCTTCGCGCCCAACTCCACGGCGAACGTCCGCATCAAGCCGACGACACCGTGCTTGGCCGCCACGTAGTGACCGGTGTGGGGGTAGGCCTTCAGGCCGCCCACCGAACTGGTCAGGATGATGGATCCACCGCGCTCGCCTGCCAGGATGTGCGGCACACCGGCTTTGACGGTCTTCCACACGCCGCCGAGATTGATGTCGATCATCTCGGTCCAGTCCCGCTCGCTGGTCTTGTCCAGCGTCTGCCCACCGTTGCCGATACCCGCGTTGGCCACGATGACGTCCAGGCGGCCGAGCTGCTCGACACCGCTGTCGACGGCGGCCTTGAGGGCGTCGTAGTCGCGGACGTCGACCTCGGCGGTGACGATCCGGCGGTCGTGTCCCTTCACCAGGTCGGCGGTCTCGGCCAGATCCTCGGGAGTGGACGCCGCGATGAGGTCGACCGTGTCGAGCTTCTTGCACACGTCGACCGCGATGATGTCGGCGCCCTCCTGCGCCATGCGGACCGCGTGTGCGCGGCCCTGTCCACGCGCCGCACCGGTGATGAACGCGACCTTGCCTTCCAACCGACCTGCCATGTGAGACCTCTACTCCTCATTGCGCGCGCCAGAGTGCTGTGCACCTGCTCAGCACTCTTACATTCTGGACTCATTGTGTCAACGCCGCGAGCGGGGCGGAGCGTTTGTACTCTCCGCTTACGAGCGTCATCCGAGCCGCGGCAGCACGTGGGGAAGGTCGACCGTCGAAACGATGCCCGGCGCCGCGGCACACACCCATGGAACGGCGTTGACCGCGCGGTTGGCCGTATAGGCGGGCGAGATCTCGGCCATGTGCTCCAACGGAATCGGCATGTGCAGACCGACCTCGAGGGGTGCGTCGCCGTCGACCGAGATGTGCCAGCCGGTGTCCTGAAGATCCCAGCGGGGTTCGAGGTCGGTGGTGCAGTACCACGTGGCACGGAACCGCAACAGCGTCCTGTCGTCGCGGATGCCCGCGATGGTGATGCGTTGCGCCGCAACGCTACCCGTGGTGAGTCGTCCTGCGGCGATCGTGGTGTCCGTGGCGGCGGCGGCCAGCTCGCCACTGGACTGCAGCCGGTCCAACGGTAGCCCGATGGCGTCGGCGACCAGTCGGAGGGACGGGCCGAAGCTCGACTCGAGATAGTCGGCCCTGAACTGCTCGAACGGTCCGATCGGCTTGCCGAAACCCATCAGATCGAACAGTAGTTCCGGTGAATTGCGTTGTGACAGATCGGCGTACTCGTCGATGTGGAGATGGTTGAGGTGACGCTGGATCGAGGTGAGGACAAGGGGTACCGCCTCGGAGATGAAGCCGGGGCTGCTGCCGGTGCTGTGGACCGAGCTCCGTCCGGCCTCGCAGGCCGCCGTGACCCTCGCGCGCAATTCCGGGTCCATGGACCCGGGGTGGTGGAACAACCCGCACGTGGTGACGACGTTGGTACCGGCGGCGAGCAGCCGACAGATCTGGTCGACGTCGGGAGCATTCGGCATGTACAGCACGCAGTCCGCGCCGAGGTCGACGATGGCCGCGGTGTCGTCGGTGGCGATGACGCCGGTCGACGGCAGGCCGCACAGCTCGCCGGCGTCGCGCCCGGCCTTGTCGGCGCCGTGCACGTAGAGGCCCGCCAGCTCCAGGCCCGGGTGCTCGACGATCCCGCGGATGCCGCGCACTCCGATCGTGCCGGTGGACCACTGAACGACGGAAAGGCTCGGGCCGTGCTGGCGCGTCACCGAATCAGTGTAAGCGCAACTCTTCTATCGCGAGAATGCAATTCTCGCGCTATTCGACGGCGAAGCCGTTGGCGACGAAATCCCACACCTCGTCCGCCGAGATCGGCTTGTTGGTCTCGTCGTCGGAACCACTGGACTGGGCCACGAACATCACGGTCTGCATGGTCATGGCAGCGATGCGTTTGGGGTTGATCGTCGCGCGGAGCTTGCCTGCGGCGGCCGCGTCCTCCATTAGCTCCGTGAGCAGTATCAGGAGGGGGGCGTGAGCGACCTTGACCTCGGACGGGTGCGAGACAAGCAGCCGTGGCGCGAAGTCGGTGAACAACGGGCGCTTTGCCGCGGGATCCGGGCGCGAGGACTCGAAGAGCAGCTGGACGGCGACCTTCAGGCGCTCCAGTGGATCCATCTGACCAGCGGTAGCAGCGCGAATCTGGTCGGCGGACCGGCTCAGTGCGTCTTCGAAGAGTGCGAGCAGCAGCTCGTGCTTACCGTCGAACTGCAGGTAGAAACTACGAAGAGATTGACGCGAACGGTCGACGACCTCTTGCACCGTGAAGTCGGTGCTGCCCTTCTCGATGATGATCGCCTGGGCGGCGTCGAGGAAGCGTTGCACCCGTTGGGCCGCACGCAGTTTCGCGGTCTTGATCGAGCGTTCGACCGCACGCTGCTTCCAGGCCGGTTCTTCGCTAGGACTGGTGGTCACCGGTGCCTCTGACGTGGGCCGATCGGGGAGAACATGCATGAACTGTACCGGAGGACGCCTCTGCATCGTGCCCTAGACCCCCTCGCGAGCAGCGTGTCTGAGATTGTAACTTTCTCATCGTGAGAATAGTATTCTCATTTACGCATTAATAGAAGCCCTCTCGGGAAAGGTGCATTCCAGGAGTGACGTGCAGCTGACGTTCGATGCCGAGGTCGATGACTTCCTGGCCGAGTTCGTGGCCTTCCTCGACGAGCACGCCCCGACCGACGCCGAGGCTCTCGAGCGACCACGGTCGTCGTCGCACGTGCCGGACTGGGCCCGGCGGTGGCAGCGGCTGCTGTACGACAACGGATGGCTGGTGCCGGGCAACCCGCCCGAGTTCGGTGGCCGGAACGCGACCATCCTGCAGCAGTACGTCCTCCAGACGGAGCTGTCCCGCCGCAGGATGGTCGCGAGTTTCAACTCGCAGGGCGTCGGGATCATCGCCGCGTCGCTCATCACCTTCGGCACCGCCGAACAGCAGCAGAACTGGGCGATACCGATCTTGCGCGCGGAGATCACCGCGGCACTCGGCATGAGCGAGCCGGGCGCCGGCTCCGATCTGGCCTCGCTGCGGACCAGAGCAGAGCGGGACGGCGACGACTTCGTCGTCAACGGCCAGAAGGTGTGGACGTCCGGTGCGCACGACGCCGACGTGATCCTGACGTTCGTCCGCACCGACCAGGACGCGCCCAAGCATCAGGGCATCAGCGTGCTGCTGATCCCCACCGATTCGCCAGGGCTGACGCGCAGGCCGTTCGCATCGGCCTCCGATCGCGACGAGCTGGACTTCAACGAGGTGTTCTTCACCGATGTGCGCGTACCTGCGCACAACCTGGTCGGAGCGCTCAACGACGGGTGGTCGGTGGCCAGCGGGTCGCTGGGGCACGAGCGAAACATGCTGTGGCTCAGCTACGCCGACCGCTTGCAGGATCTGATCCATGACTGGCGGCCGGTGACCGCGGTCGAGCGGGATCGGTTCGCCACGCTGGTGATGGACGACTACGCGCTGCGGCTGCTCGGCTCGGCCGCGCTGGCAAGGGCGGCTCGAGGCGACGAGGACGTGGCCGGTCTGTCGGTGCTGAAGCTTCTCGGTGCCGAGACGGTGCAGGCGGCCACCGAGCGCGCGCTGGAGTCGCGAGGTGTCGACGGGCTGGGCCACCCGCAGCTGACCGCGCCCTACGTGGCGCTGAACCTCGATCTGTACGCGGGCAGTTGGGCCGACCGCTACATCCGGTCGTTCGCGGGGACCATCGCGGGCGGTACGTCGGAGATCCAGCGCAACATCATCGCCCAGCGGGTGCTCGGCCTGCCGCGTCGATGACGGTTGCCGCCGCGGCCGTGCGCAAACTCCCCAGTACAGCTAGAGGTTGGCGAGGCGGGGTGTCGAACCGCGGGCGCGCAGACCGGCACCGGCCTTCTTCGCGAGTTCGCGTGAGCTGCCGAGCAATCCGTCGAGCACCAGCACCCGTTCCACGTGGCGGTGGAGGTCGTGCTCGGCGGTGAAGCCGATGCCCGCGAGTACCTGTTGACAGTGCTTGGCCGCGGTCAACGCCGCCTTGCCCGCCGCCGCCTTGGCCAGCAGCGCGGTCAGATCCGGGTTGTCCACGCCGGGAAGGCTCAACGTCGCCTCGGCGCCCTCGATGGCCACCAACGTCTCGGCCAAGCGGTGCCGGACCGCCTGAAAACCGGCGATGGGCTTGCCGAACTGCACGCGGTCGAGCGCGTGCTGGCGAGCCAGCTTGAGCATGGCGCGCGAGCTGCCGACCAGCCACCAGCCAAGCGCTCGGCGAGCGTCGGCAAGCCGCAGGAGTTCACCCTCGTCCACCCGGCGCAGCGGCAGCCCACCGAGCACCCGGTTGTCCTCGACGGCGTGCCGTTCCCACACCACCTGACCACCGCCCGCATAGGGGAGTGCCGGGGTGCCACCGGGCTCGCGGCGCGAGGACTGCAAGACGACGTCGTTGAGAATCGAAGCGTGCGAACCCGTTTCGCCCAGCAATCGGAACACCAGCGGGATCGACTGCTCCGGCACCTCGCTGAGCATGTCGGCCCAGCCCACCTCGGCCAACGCCGCGTCCAACTCGACGCCGGAGACCGTCAGCATGGTCTTGCGCAGTCCGTCTTCGAGCAGACCGAGGGAGTCGTCGTCCGTTGCGGCCACGATCACTCCTTCCCGAGGTCCAGCAGACGGCGCGCGATGATGTTGCGCTGCACTTCTGCAGTTCCTCCATAGATGGTGGCCGCCTTGGAATACAGGTATCCCGTGCGCCAAGAGGAGTCATCGAGTTCGATGCTGCCGGGCATCACGTCGCGGGCGGCGTCGTAGAGCTGCTGTTCGGCGGTGGCCAACAGCACCTTGTCGATCGAGGTGTCCGCGCCGAGCTTGTGACCGTCGGCCAGCCTGAGCTGGGTGGCCCGGGACCGGCACCGCACCGTGTGCAGGGCGAGATAGGCCGCGCCGAGGTCGGCGTCCGCTGCCGGACCCAGTTCGGTCTTGACCTCGTCGATGAGCGCATCGAGCCGCGAATAGAGATAGGAGATGCGCTGCCAGAAACACGTCGACCGCTCGAAGGGGAGCAGGTCCATCGCGAGTTGCCAACCGTCGCCTGGCATTCCGAGCATGCGATCGGCCGGGACCACGACGTCGTCGAAGTACACCTCGCAGAACTCGTCGACCCCGTGCATCGTGCGCAGCGGGCGCACGTCGATACCCGGGCTGTCCAGGTCGACGAAGAACGCGCTGATGGCCTGATGGTTGGGTGTGTCCCGGTCCCCGGTGCGAGCCAGCAGGACGCAGCGCGTCGCGTACTGCGCGAAGCTGGTCCACACCTTCTGGCCGTTGATGATCCAGGCGTCGCCGCGCTGCTCTGCCCGCGTCGTCAACGACGCCAGGTCGCTGCCCGAGCCGGGTTCGGAGAAGCCCTGACACCACGTTTCGCGGCCGGACAGCAGACGGGGCACCATCTCCGCGGCGAGTTCCGGTCGCGCGTAGTCGATCATCGTCGGGGTCAGTACCTCGAGCAGGGAGTACGGTCCGGGATCGTCGAGGCCGCGGCCGACGACCTCCTCGCCCACGATGGCGCGCAGGATCATGGGTCCCCCCAGTCCTCCCGCGGATTCGGGCCAGCCCCAACGCATCCAGCCTGCGTCGTAGAGCGCGCCAAGGACGCGGGAGTGCTGGGCCATGTGTGCGTCGAGTGAACGGTCCCCGGGCGGGGGAGTCAGGTCGTGCTCGTCGAGCCACGCCGTCAGCCGTTCCCGGAACTCGGCTGTCGAGGTCGAGGGTGCGGTCATCCGGCTTCGGGCCGCCCGATCGCATGCGGACGGCCGGAGTCATGGTCTCCGCTGCGACGAATGAACGTCACGGCGCGCGTCTTCAGCCGCCAGCCGTCGTCGGTGCGCACGTAGTCGTCCTTGTAGTACCCGATGCGCATGTCGTGCTTGGAGTGCTCGATGAAGCACAGCGGTTGGGTTCCGGTGGCGCTGGCAGGGTCGGAGCCGGGATTCGCCGAGTCGAACTCCACTAGTGAGGTCCCGGTCATGAACAAGCCCTTGGGCGCCGCCGCCACCAGCTCGGGGAAGCGGGCCAGCGTGTACGTCGAGCCGAACGCGCTGTAGGTGCCGTCCGGGGTGAAGACCGCGACCAGCCCTTCGACGTCACCCTGGGTGATGGTGACGGCGTACTTGGCGAGCAGCTGCTGGATTTCGACGAGGTCCTCAGTTCTTGTTGACATACACCTTGCCCCCTTTCATTACAAAGCTAACATTCTTTGTAACGCTGATGTCGGCCAGCGGGTCGCCGGGGACGGCGATGACGTCGGCGACCTGGCCCACCGCCAACCGCCCGCGGTTGGTGACGTTGATCAGCTCCGCCGCGACGACCGTGGCCGCTCGCAGCACCGCCGCCGCCGGCATGCCCCACTCGACGAGGGTGACGAGCTCATCGGCGTTCTTACCGTGCGGGATGGCGGGCGCATCGGTGCCGACGGCGATC
This sequence comes from Mycobacterium sp., assembly GCA_025963385.1. GTDB lineage: Bacteria > Actinomycetota > Actinomycetes > Mycobacteriales > Mycobacteriaceae > Mycobacterium. The sequence continues at coordinate 10,959 of JAOPUT010000390.1, read as the reverse complement.
TTCACGCCCGCCTCGTACGCGGCCTTGAGCGAGGTGCGCGCCATCGGGAACATCACGGCGGCCTTGTCCTGCAACTCCTTTGGCGCCTTCGACACGTCCATCGCCTCGGCGAGCCGCCTGGTGGTGACCAGGAACCGGTCGTTGTCGACCAGCATCTGGATGGCCTCGTCGTCCATCAGGAACCCGTGCTCGATGCAGTCGATACCGCACGCCACCGCGTGCTTGACGGCTTCGGCGCCGTGGGTGTGGGCCGCGACGCGCAGCCCGCGCCGGTGCGCCTCGTCGACGATGGCCCGTAGCTCCTCGTCCGAATAGTGTTGCGCGCCAGCCTCGCCGGTCAGTGACATGACACCGCCCGAGACGCACACCTTGATCAGCTGGGCGCCGTGCTTTATCTGGTAGCGCACCGCCTTGCGAATCTCGTCGACCCCGTTGGCGATGCCTTCCTCGACCGTCAACTCCAAGGCGCCGGGCATGAACGCGGCGAACATGGTCGGATCGAGGTGTCCGCCGGTGGGCGTGATCGCGTGTCCCGCGGGGATGACGCGCGGACCCTCGATCCAGCCTGCGTCGATGGCCTTGCCCAACGCCACGTCGAGCAGGTAACCGCCCGTCTTGACGAACAACCCCAGGTTGCGCACCGTCGTGAAGCCCGCGTGCAGGGTGCGGCGGGCGTTTCCGACCGCGCGCAGGACCCGGGTCGGGGGGTCGTCCTGCACCTGGGACAGGCCGGGATTCTCCCCGCGCCCGCCCATGAGGAGGTTGACCTCCATGTCCATCAGTCCGGGCAGCAGGATCGAGTCGCCGAGGTCGATGATCTCTGCGCCGTCGGGGATGTCACCCCCGACGCCCACGATGCGATCGTCCTCGATGACGACGATGCCCGGCCTGATGACCTCGCCTGCGTCGACGTCGACGTAACCCGCTGCTTTGAGGGCTAGTACCACTCCTAGACCACCGGCTCCTTGATGAGTTTGATGTACGCGGCTCCGCTGTCGAGGACGCGCGGCTGCTTCCACACTTCGATCGGAAAGCTCACCATGACCACCGACTGTCCCAGATGCACTAGGGCCTTGGCGTCATCGGGCATCCCTTCGAGCGGGAAACGCGCGTCGACGTAGACCATGATGTCCTCGAGCCGTGCCATGCCCGCGTCGTACAGCTCCTGCATCTCCTCCATCGTCGACGCCAGGCGCTTCGCGTAGCGCTCCTCCTCGGTCGGTAGGCACCAGTCGGTGAAACGCTCGAGATCGGCGAATTCCTCGGGCAGTTTAGACATTTACGGTGTCCTTCTCGTGAGCCTTGCCGTTGGTGGACGCTGCCAACGCCGCCTTGTACCTGTCCACGTACTGGTGAGCGGTCATGTGCAGGTGGCGAAGCAGGATCTCCTGGTCGCACAGCGGGAATTCGGTGACGACCCTGGTGCCGATCTGCGTCTGGGTGGCTTCGAGGGTGTTCGCGTCCTGGAAGGCGTACTCCTTGAACGTCACCGCGGCGAGCTCCTGGGAGAGCCGCTCGCGCAAGTTCTTCGGGGGCACGAAGTAGAGGTCGGCCTCGAAGATGTGCTTGTTCACCGCGGTGGGCCAGTAGTTGTAGGTCAGGTACCAACCCGGCGCCCAGAAGAGCAGCGTGAAGTTCGGGAAGAACTCGAAGGAGTCGGTGCCCCAGGTGGAGTGACGCCCCGGGTTGATGGCGGGGGGCAACTCGTCGGGCAGGATGCCCTTGATGTCGGGGCGGTCCCACGGCCCGAAGAGGCCGCTGTGCAGAATGCGCTCGATGGGCTTGACCATGCCGAGGTCCTTCGGCGGGGACATGCCGCCCCACGACGACACCATGGAGTGGTCGCCCTTGATGTCGTAGGCGAGTGCCTCGAAGCCGAACTTGGCGAGCTTCTCGGCCTCCTCCTTCTCCGCCTGCTTCATGTGCAGGATCGGCGCGTGGTAGAACTCGGTGAACGCGTCGATGAACAACTTCCAGTTGGCGTTGACCTCCGAGCGGTAGCTGTAGTGCTCGGTCATCTCGTGGAACGGGTAGCCCTCGAGACCCTTGGCGAAGTCGCCGAGATACTCGGTCAGCGGGGCGGCGTCGTCGTCGAAGTTGACGAAGATGAACCCCTCCCACACTTCGCACCGCACTGCGACCAGGCCGTAGTCCTTCTTGTCGAGGTCGAAGAACTCACCCTCCTGCTGGACGAACGTCAGGTCACCGTTCAGTCCGTATCGCCACGCGTGGTACTTGCAGGTGAACTGTCTGCAGACGCCGGAGACCTCCTCGCCGGGAAAGTCGTTCCACACCAGCTTGTTACCGCGGTGCCTGCACATGTTGTAGAAGCACCGAACGGTCTCGACCTTGCCGTCGGGACCGTCCTGCACGTCCTTGACGACGATGACCGAGGTGCCGGGGCTCGCCGACGGCATCTCGCGGGTGAAGTAACTGCCGCGCTTGGGTAGCTGCTCGACGCGACCGACCTTGAGCCAGGTCTTACGGAAGATCGCCTGTTGCTCGACCAGGTAGTGCTCAGGATCGATGGAGTCGTTGTAATCGACCGGCGCGGTGCCCAGCTCGGGCCAGTTCTCGGTCCAGCTGCCTGCAGCGGGCTTGGGGAAGTGGGCCATGCGTTTCAGTTCTCCTTCTTGGGTTCAACGCCAAAGGTGTTCAGTGCCATCGAGAGCAGTTGGTAGCCGCCAACGGTGAAGACGAAGTCCATCAGCTGGCGCTTGTCCATGCGCTCGCCGAGGGCGTTCCACGTCGCGTCGGACAGGCGCGTCTTCTCGACGAGTTCGTCGACGGCGGTCAGCACCGTCCGGTCGAACTCGTCGACCGCCTCCCCGCGCTGGAGCGCGTCGATCTCGTCGAGGGTCAGGCCGGCCTGCTGGCCGATGGCGACGTGCTCGTCCCACTCGTACGCGCAGGCCGACAGGTGGGCGATCCGCAGGACGGCCAGTTCCCGCAACCGCGGGGACAGCGTCGACCGGGTCAGCAGGTAGAAGCTGAACGTGAGGTACGCCTGCGTCAGGTCGGGGTGGTGGACGAAGGTCGAGATCGCGTTGCCTGCCGCCGCGGGATTCCTGCGCTCCTCGGGCATCATTCGGAGGGCGCGCAGGACGGCGTCATCCCACTCGGCGGCTGGTAACGGCGACAGGCCCACGGCGCTCTCCTCTCGAGGTGTGGCTCAGATGCTCTCACAAGCGAGAATCAGATTCTCATATTTGCCTAACAGATTTCCACCACTTGCCAAAAACGTCAATGGGAGAGTCGGATGTAGGGGCCGGTGATGACCGGCCTGAACGGGCAAAACTGCAGGTTCTGCGGCATTTGGGTAGATTGGCCATGTTGATTCTCGTCAAACGAGAGGCTAGTTTTCTCTAGTAGAGAACGTCGTTGGAATCGGTGCCGAAGGCAAGATCCGAAGGGAACGGTTGTGAACAAGGACGACATGATCTTGATCAGCGTGGACGACCACATCGTGGAGCCGCCTGACATGTTCAAGAATCACCTACCCGCGAAGTACCGCGACGAGGCGCCACGGCTGGTGCACAACGCGGACGGATCCGACACCTGGCAGTTCCGCGACATCGTCATTCCCAACGTCGCGCTCAACGCCGTCGCGGGGCGCCCGAAGGAGGAGTACGGGCTCGAGCCGCAGGGTCTCGACGAGATCCGCAAGGGATGTTTCGACGTCGACGAGCGGGTCAAGGACATGAACGCCGGCGGCATCCTCGGCTCGATGTGCTTCCCGTCGTTCCCCGGTTTCGCGGGCCGACTGTTCGCCACGGAGGACCCCGAGTTCTCCCTCGCGCTGGTGCAGGCCTACAACGACTGGCACGTCGAGGAATGGTGCGGGGCGTACCCCGCCCGCTTCATACCGATGACCCTGCCGGTGATCTGGGATGCCGAGGCGTGCGCTGCAGAGGTCCGACGCAACGCCAAGCGGGGCGTGCACTCACTGACGTTCAGCGAGAATCCCTCCGCCATGGGGTATCCGAGCTTCCACGACGACTACTGGACGCCGCTGTGGAAGGCGCTGGTGGACACCGACACCGTGCTCAACGTCCACATCGGGTCGTCGGGCAGGCTCGCCATCACCGCACCCGACGCGCCGATGGACGTGATGATCACCCTGCAGCCGATGAACATCGTGCAGGCGGCGGCGGATCTGTTGTGGTCCAAGCCGATCAAGCAGTACCCCGACCTGAAGATCGCGTTGTCGGAGGGCGGCACCGGGTGGATCCCGTACTTCCTCGATCGGGCCGACCGCACCTACGAGATGCATTCCACCTGGACGGGTCAGGACTTCGGCAAGCAGAAGCCCAGCGAGGTGTTCCGCGAGCACTTCCTGACGTGTTTCATCTCCGATCCGGTCGGTGTCGAGCTCCGCAATCAGATCGGCATCGACAACATCTGCTGGGAGGCGGACTACCCGCACAGCGACTCGATGTGGCCGAGCGCCCCCGAACAGCTCGACGAGGTGCTCAAGGCCAACGACGTGCCCGACGACGAGATCAACAAGATGACCTACGAGAACGCGATGCGTTGGTACCACTTCGATCCGTTCACCCACATCAGCAAGGAACAGGCCACCATCGGGGCGCTGCGCAAGGCTGCCGAGGGACACGACGTGTCGATCCAGGCCCTGTCCAAGCACGAACACGGCGGCGCCAACTTCGCCGATTTCGCGGCGAACGCCAAGGAATTGACCGGCAACAAGGACTGACGTAGCCGATCCACCCGTCGTGGCACAACGCATCGGACTTGCGTTGTGCCATGGCGGTTTTCGATGCCTTCGACGCCTAGGAGACCACAGTGACCGGCGGAATGAACTTCGAGCTGACGGAGGATCAACAGCTGATCCGCAAGTCCGTCGCAGAGCTGGCGTCCAAGTTCGACGACCAGTACTGGATGGAGAAGGACCAGGCGCACGAATTCCCCCAGGAGTTCTACGACGCGATCGCCTCGGGCGGCTGGCTCGGCATGACCATCCCCGAGGAATACGGCGGTCACGGTCTCGGGATCACCGAGGCGACGATCCTGGCCGAGGAGGTCGCGCGGTCGGGCGGGGCGATGAATGCGGCCAGCGCCATCCACCTCTCGATCTTCGGCATGCAGCCGGTCGTGGTGTTCGGGTCGGACGAGATGAAGGCCGCCACGCTGCCGCGGATCGTCGACGGAAGCCTGCACGTCTGTTTCGGTGTCACCGAACCAGGCGCGGGTCTTGATACCTCGCGCATCACCACGTTCGCCAAGCGCGACGGCGACCACTACGTGGTGAACGGCCGCAAGGTGTGGATCTCCAAGGCGCTCGAGTCCGAGAAGATCCTGTTGCTCACCAGGACGACCCCGTACGACCAGGTGACCAAGAAGACCGATGGCCTGTCGCTGTTCCTCACCGACCTGAATCGCGATCACGTCGACATCCGGCCCATCAAGAAGATGGGCCGTAACGCCGTCAGCTCCAACGAGCTCTTCATCGACGATCTGCGGATCCCCGTCGAGGACCGAATCGGCGAGGAGGGCCGGGGTTTCAGCTACATCCTGCACGGCCTGAATCCCGAACGGATGCTGATCGCCGCCGAGGCGCTCGGCATCGGGCGCGTGGCACTGGACCGTGCCGTCAAGTACGCCAACGAGCGCATCGTGTTCGACCGTCCGATCGGCATGAACCAGGGCATCCAGTTCCCGCTGGCCGACTCGTTGGCCCGCCTCGACGCAGCCGAGCTGATCCTGCGCAAGGCCACCTGGCTCTACGACAACGGCAAGCCGTGCGGGCGTGAGGCCAACATGGCCAAGTACCTCTGTGCCGACGCGGGATTCGATGCGGCCGACCGCGCACTGCAGACGCACGGCGGGATGGGGTACTCCGAGGAGTACAACATCTCCCGGTTCTTCCGCGAGTCACGACTGATGAAGATCGCCCCCGTGAGCCAGGAGATGATCCTCAACTTCCTGGGCTCTCACGTCCTCGGCCTGCCAAGGAGTTACTGAGATGAACCCGTTGTTCGACCTCACCGGCCGCTCGGCGTTGGTCACCGGTGCCGCAGGCGGGATCGGGTCGGCGGTCGCGCGGGCACTGGCCACCGCCGGTGCTGCGGTCCTGGTGACCGATCTGGACAAGGACGCCGCAGCCGCTGTGGCCGAGGATATCTCGACCGCTGGCGGGCGGGCCGAAAGCGCGGCGCTGGACGTCGCCGACCGAGGGTCGGCCGATGCGGCGGCCGCTCAGGCGGCGGCGATGACCGGCGGCGTGCTCCACATCGTCGTCAACAACGCGGGTGTCACCGCGCCCGCGATGTTCGCCGACATCAGCGAGGAGAACGTGGACCGCCTGCTCGACATCCACGTGATGGGCGCCTTCCGCGTCACCCAGGCGGCACTGCCGTTCCTGGCAACGGACGGCACCGGGCGCGTCATCAACGTCACCTCGGCGGCGGGTATCACCGGCACGCTCGGGCAGGTCAACTACTCGATGGCCAAGGCCGGCATCATCGGTTTCACCAAGTCGCTGGCCCGTGAGCTGGCGCGCAAGAACATCCTGGTCAACGCGCTGGCGCCGCTGGCGGCCACACCGATGACCGAAACGATCCGTACCAACGAGAAGTTCTCCGCGAACATGATGCGTCGAATCCCGCTGCAGCGCTGGGCCGATCCCGACGAGATCGCAGGTGCATTCGTCTTCCTCGCGTCCAATGCCGCGTCCTACGTCACGGGCCAGGTGCTGCCCGTCGACGGCGGAATGGTGATGTGACGCCAGCGAACGGGAGCGAAGCGACCGGGCCCCTTGCGGGCGTCACGATCGTCGCCATGGAGCAGGCGGTGGCCGCGCCGATCTGCAGCCGGGTGCTCGCCGACTTCGGGGCCCGTGTCATCAAGGTGGAGAATCCCAACGGGGGAGACTTCGCCCGCGACTACGACGACGTGGTGAACGGTCCCGATGGCCTTGCGGCGCACTTCGTCTGGTGCAATCGGGGCAAGGAGTCGATCACGCTCAACCTGAAGTCACCATGCGGGATGGACGTGCTGCATCGCCTCCTCGACGGTGCCGATGCCTTCGTGTCCAATCTCGCACCGGGTGCGACGTCACGGCTCGGACTGGGCCGCGCCGACCTCGCGCTGCGCCACCCGAACGTCATCCCGGTGGAGATCGACGGGTACGGGCCCGGTGGCCCCATCTCGCACAAGCGCGCGTATGACCTTCTGGTGCAAGCGGAGTCGGGCTCCTGCGCGGTGACCGGCCATCCTGGCCTGCCCGCCAAGCCCGGGCCCGCGATGGCCGACTTCACCACCGGCCTCTACGCCGCCCTGTCGATCATGGCGCTCCTCGTCGCACGCGGTGCACGCACCGACGCCGTGACGCCCTCGGTGGAACTGAGCCTGTTCGACGTGATGACCGACATCATGGGATACCAGCTGACCTACACCCAGCACACCGGCATCGACCAGCAGCCACTCGGCGTCAGCGCACCCGCCGTCGCACCGTACGGCTCGTTCCCGACCCGCGATGGCCAGACCGTCGTGCTCGGCACCACCAACGACCGCGAGTGGCAACGCCTGGCCCGCGAGATCATCGCGCGGCCCGACCTCGCCGAGGATCCCCGCTTGCGCACCAACGCCGACCGCTGCGCCCACCGCGACGAGATCAACGCGGCCATCGAATCCTGGTGTCTGCAGCATGATCTCGTCGACATCCAGTCGACCGCCGACACGGCGGGTATCGGCAACTCGCGCTACAACCTGCCGAGTGAGGTGGTACGACATCCGCACCTCGCCGCCCGCGACAGGTGGCGCACGGTGGGCTCACCCAAGGGTGACATCCCCGCCCTGCTCCCGCCGCCGGTCATCAGTGGCTTCGAGGCGCCGATGGGCGCGGTGCCCGGGTTGGGTGAGCACACCGACGTGATCCTCACCGAACTGGGCCTGACGCGCGACGAGATCGCCGCGCTGCGCGACGAGGGTGCGATCGGACCGGCGTACCGATGACCGACGACCCCGTGCTGCTGATCGACGACCGTGACGGCGTGCGGACATTGACGCTGAATCGGCCGCACCGCAAGAACGCATTGGACGCGCGGCTGTGGCGGGAACTCGCCGACGCGCTGCGCGCCACCGCACGCGACGGCGACGTACGTGCCCTGGTGGTCACCGGCGCGGGAGGTGCGTTCTGCTCAGGCGCGGACATCGGCACCGGCGAGGACATTCACCCGCGCTACAAGCTGGACCGGCTCAGCGACGTGGCACTCGCCCTGCACGAGCTGGCCGTCCCGACGGTGGCGAAGGTGACCGGGGTCGCCGTCGGTGCAGGCTGGAACCTGGCGCTCGGATGCGATCTGGTGGTGGCCACCCCCGAGTCGAGGTTCAGCCAGATCTTCGCCAAACGCGGTCTGTCGGTGGACCTCGGCGGGTCCTGGTTGCTGCCCAAGCTCGTCGGACTGCAACAGGCCAAGCGTCTGGTCCTGCTGGGCGACATGATCGATGCCGCCGAGGCACACGCGTTGGGTCTGGTCACCTGGGTGAGCCCGGCGGGTGAGATCGACGCGTTCGTCGACGACCTGGCGGGCCGGTTGGCGGCAGGGCCGCCGTTCGCACTGGCGCAGAGCAAGGCGCTCCTCAACGACGGAGCCAACAGCACGTTGCAGCAGGCACTGGCGAACGAGGCCCGCGCCCAGCCGGGTAACTTCGCCACGACAGACTCGGCAGAGGCGTACGCCGCGTTCGCCGCCAAGCGCGAGCCGAAGTTCACTGGTCGATGGGCGGTTCCGTCCAGATCGGAGCAGGAAGATGCGTGAGACCGTCATCGTCGGAGCGGTACGCACACCCGTCGGCAAGCGCAACGGCGGGCTCTCTGCACAACACGCCGCCGACCTGTCTGCGGTCGTGTTGACCGAGCTGGCCGAACGCACCGGCGTCGATCCCTCCGTGATCGACGACGTGGTGTGGGGGTGCGTCTCGCAGGTCGGCGACCAGTCGAGCAACATCGGCCGCTACTCGGTGCTGGCGGCGGGCTGGCCCGAGCACATCCCGGGTACCACGGTGAACCGCGCCTGCGGGTCGAGCCAGCAGGCCCTGGACTTCGCCGTGCACGCGGTGATGTCCGGCCAGCAGGACGTCGTCGTCGCGGGTGGTGTCGAGGTGATGAGCCGGGTGCCGCTCGGCTCGGCGCGCTCGACCGGGATGCCGTACGGACCGAAAGTGCTTGCCAGATATGACGATTTCTCATTCAACCAGGGCCTCTCGGCGGAGCTGATCTCCAAGAAGTGGAATCTCTCGCGCACCCGCCTCGACGAGTACTCCGCCCAGTCCCACGAGCGGGCGGCGGCGGCCCAGGACGCAGGCGCGTTCACCGACCAGATCGTCCCGGTCTTCACCGAAGGTGACGTGATCGCCGCCGACGAGGGCATCCGTCGGGGCACCACGGTCGAGAAGCTGGCCGGGCTGAAGCCGGCCTTCACCGACGACGGTGTCATCCATGCGGGCAATTCGTCACAGATCTCCGACGGCGCCGCTGCGCTGCTGGTGACCACCGCGGAGAACGCCGTCAACATGGGCCTGACGCCGTTGGTGCGCTACCGCGCGGGAGCGGTCACCGGAGCCGACCCCGTGCTCATGCTGACCGGCCCGATCCCCGCCACCGAGAAGGTGCTGCACAAGGCGGGCGTCGGCATCGACGAGGTCGGCGTCTACGAGGTCAACGAGGCCTTCGCGCCCGTTCCGCTGGCATGGCTGGCCGAGACCGGGGCCGACGAGGCGCGACTCAACCCGCTCGGCGGTGCGATCGCGCTCGGCCACCCGCTCGGAGCGTCGGGTGCCGTGTTGATGACCCGGATGATTCACCACATGCGGGACAACGGGATTCGCTACGGCCTGCAGACCATGTGCGAGGGCGGCGGCACCGCGAACGCCACGCTCGTCGAACTCATCGCCTGACCACCACCGGAGGGGAGCGCACGTGCGCCGGGACCTGTACACCGAAGACCACGAGGCCTTCCGCTCGTTGGCGCGCGAATTCGTCGAGAAGGAGGTCGTGCCGCACTACCCCGAGTGGGAGAAGGGCGGCCGCCTGCCCCGTGACGTCTTCAAGCAGATGGGCGAACTCGGCCTGCTGGGCATGGCGATTCCCGAGGAGTACGGCGGCGGTGGCATGCCCGACTACCGCTACAACGTCGTGCTGCAGGAGGAAGCGGCGCGTGCCCTGGTGACGCTGTCCACGGTGCGTACCCAGCTCGAGGTGATCCTGCCGTACTTCCTGCACTACTCGAACGCCGAACAGCGGGCCCGCTGGTTCCCCGGGTTGGCCGAGGGCACCCTGCTGACCGCCGTGGCGATGACCGAGCCGGGCACCGGCTCGGACCTGGCCGGGATGCGCACCACCGCCGTGCGGGACGGCGACGACTGGGTGATCAACGGCGCCAAGACCTTCATCACCGGCGGCATGCAGGCAGACCTCGTCGTCGTGGTCGCCCGCACGGCGACCGACCCCGAAAACCGGCGACGGGGACTGACACTGTTCGTCGTCGAGGACGGCATGCCCGGCTTCACCCGCGGCCGGGAGCTGGAGAAGATGGGCTGCAAGGTGCAGGACACCGCCGAGCTGTCGTTAATCGATGTCCGGGTCCCCGCCGCCAACCTGCTGGGGGAGGAGGACGCGGCGTTCGGCTACCTGGGCCACAACCTGGCGCAGGAACGCCTGACCGTGGCCGTCGGCTCCGTCGCGCAGGCCCGGTCGGCCATCGCCGCCGCCATCGACTACACCAAAGACCGCAAGGTGTTCGGCCAGCCGGTGGCGTCGTACCAGAACACCAAATTCGAACTCGCGGCCTGCTCGACCGACGTCGAGGCCGCCCAGGCCATGCTGGACCGGGCCGTGCGCCTGCACGTCGACGGGGAATTGTCCGGTGCCGATGCGGCCAGGGTGAAGCTGTTCTGCACCGAGATGCAGGCCAAGGTGATCGACCGCTTCCTGCAGCT
>JAOPUT010000373.1 GCA_025963385.1 Mycobacterium sp. | reverse complement strand
GGGACGAAGCCGTCGACTATGCGCTTCGCCTGCTGTGGGCTGGCGTCTGTACCGAACTGCACGTGTTCCCCGGCACCTGTCACGGGTTCGACTCGCTGCTGCCCGACTGGGCGGTCAGCCAGCGCCTCTTCGCGCTTCAGGGCGCGGCGCTGCGTCGCGCGCTGCACCCCGTGGACGGCTAGCCCTCGGCCGCCGCCAGCTCGCCCGCGATGGCCGCGTGGTACTTGTCGATGTTGGCGGGGTTGACCTTTCGGAAGAAGCCGTGACGGCGCCAAACCAACCTTTACAAAGTTGATGGAAATTGTCACGCTTGCCCGATGACGACGCGTGATTCGGTGATCTCGGCCGCCCGGCTCGGCGTGCACGTCGGCCACGGGTTGGCACGGTTGGGCGTCGACGCCGCCCTCGCGGGGAGCAGGTCGTTCCCCCGCCGGGTCGAGGACCTGACCCCTGCGGTGCTGTCGGGTCTCATCGGTGGCACGGTCGAGACGGTATCGGTCATCGACGGTGAGGCGGGTACGTCGTCGCGGGCGCGCCTCGCGCTGACCGGCGCCGGGGTGCCAGAGTCGGTCTTCGTCAAGCTGTCGGCCGCGACGGCGGCCACCAGGATGCTCGGTGAGCTGGCCCGGCTCGGCGAGACCGAGGCCCGGTTCTACGGCGGGCTGGCGCCGGAACTCGGTGACGGGGTGCCCGTATGTCACGGCTCGGACTTCGACCCCGTCACTGGCCGCTATGTCATCGTGCTCGAGGACATGACGACCACTGCGTGCCAGTTCGCCGACACGCTGCACCCTCTCGACGTCGACCAGATGGCGTCGCTGATGGAGGTCCTGGCCCGGTTGCACGGCACGTTCTGGGGGCGCCTGCCCCAAAAATCTGGTGGCGCAGGGGAATTCGGCTGGTTGATGGCGCCGTCCAACGATCCCGCGAACCTGCTCACCCCGCCGTTGATGCGGATGTCCGCCCGCAAGCTCGCCGACCGCACGACGCTCCCGATCGAGTCGGGCCGATTCCTCTGGGAGAACTACCAGGCGGCCACCGACATCGTGGACGTCGGACCGCACACCGTGCTGCACGGCGACTCCCATCCCGGCAACACGTACTTCCGCGACGGCGTTGCGGGCTTGCTCGACTGGCAGGTGGTCCGGCGCGGACACCCGTCACGCGACCTGACCTACACACTGGTCCTCGGGCTGCCGACGGCCCAGCGGCGGGCAGCCGAACGCGATCTGCTCGACGTGTACCTCAAGGCGCTGGCGGCGCACGGAGGTCCCGAGTTCGACCGCGACGAGCTGTGGATGCGCTACCGCCAGGCCGTCACCTACGCGTTCGTCTCGCCGCTGACCACTGCCGGACTCGGCGGCATGCAGACCGAGAGCATCTCGCGGGAGGGGCTGGAGCGCGCCCTGGCGGCCATCGCCGATCTGGAAACCGTTGCCGCACTGCGGCAGTCGATGTAACACGCCTGTTCCGACCTGCCGGGTGCGCGGGGACCGTCGCGGCGATTCATAGCGAATGCAAAAGTTCCTCAAAGACCGCTCATCAGCTCGGGTGTCCCAATGGTGGAATGACCGCGACCTTGGAAGCACCAGCGCCACTAGCTGCACCCGTTCCGCCTCGGCGGGCGCGAATCAGCTCCGGGGGCTGGGAGCGGATCGCCTTCGTCGGCCTATTGATGGCCACAGCGGTCATGTATCTGTGGAACATCACCGTCAACGGGATGGGCAACCAGTTCTATGCCGGTGCCGCGCAGGCCGGTTCGAAGAGCTGGGAGGCGCTGCTGTTCGGGTCCCTGGATTCGAACGACTTCATCACCGTCGACAAGCCGCCCGTGTCGCAGTGGGTGATGGGGTTGTCGGGACAGATCTTCGGGTTCAGCAGCGCGAGCATGTTGATACCCGAGGCGTTGATGGCGGTCGCCGCGGTGGCGTTGCTCTACGGCGCCATCCGACGGATCAGCGGGCCGCGGGCGGCTCTGCTGGCGGGAACAGCGCTGGCCCTGATGCCGGTGGCGGCGTTGATGTTTCGGTACAACAACCCCGATGCGGTCATGGTGCTGCTGATGATGGCTGCTGCGTACTGCACGGTGCGGGCGCTGCAGCGCGCCGGCGCGGCGTGGATCGCCCTGGCAGGTGTGGCGCTGGGGTTCGCGTTCCTGGCCAAGATGCTCGAGGGCGTCATGGTGATGCCCGCGATCGGGTTGGTGTACCTGGTCGCGGCGCCCACCTCGCTTCGACGGCGACTGCTGCATCTACTGGGTGCGCTGGCGGCGTTCCTGGTGTCGGCGGGCTGGTTCGTCGCGTTGACGCTGCTGTGGCCTGCGTCGTCGCGGCCCTACATCGCCGGTTCGACGGACAACAACTTCATGAACCTGGTCCTGGGATACAACGGATTCGCCCGCGTCCTCGGGCGCAACCACCCCGGTGCCGGGCACCCGCTGGCCACCGACATGCCCCCCAATCACGGCGGATTCGGCGGTCCTGGCCGTCAGACCGCAGGCCTGGGACGGTTGTTCGCCGGCGAGTTCGGCTTCGAGATCGGCTGGCTGTTGCCCGCCGCCCTGCTCGCCGTGGTGCTGGTGCTCGTCTCACGACGTCACGCCCCACGCACCGACCTCGTGAGGGCGGGCGCACTCCTGTTCGGTGGGTGGATGGTGATCGACGGACTGGTGCTGAGCTACATGGACGGCACGATCCACCCCTACTACTGCTTGTCGCTGGCGCCCGCGGTGGCGGGCATGTTCGCGGTCGGCGTGCACGAGATGTGGAGCCTGCGGTCGTCGCGGTTCGGCCGTATCGGGCTGGTGTCGCTGATCGCCGCGACCGGGGTGTGGAGCTGGTGGGTGCTCGGCCGCAATGCGACATGGTTCCCCGAGCTGCGCTGGGCCATCCTGGCGCTGACCATCGCGGCGGTCGCCGGGCTGTTCTGGTCGTCGAGCGCGCCGGGGCGCGGGCGGCTGGCCGCCGCGTCCCTAGTCCTCGGCGTGGCGGTGGCGCTCGCCGGGTCGGCGGCATACGCCGTCGCGACGATCGGTCAGTCCCACGGCGGCGGCAATGCCGAGGTCGGCCCCGCCGTGGCCGCGAAGCCAGGCCGCCAGGGAATGCGCGGCCAGGACGTCGACAACGCAGCACTCGACGCGAAGTTGGGTGGCACCCTCACCGAATGGTCGGCTGCGGTCAACGGTTCCTCCACTGCAGCCGGTTTGGAGCTGTCCACCAACACGGCGGTGATGGCCATCGGCGGGTTCTCCGGATCCGACCCGGTGCCGACGCTCAGCCAGTTCCAGCAGTACGTGGCCAACCATCAGGTCACCTACTACATCGCTCCCAACCAGGACGGCGGCGGGCGCATGGGCGCCAAGCAGCACTCGGACATCGGCACCTGGGTCGCCGCCACGTTCGCCCCCATCAAGGTCGGTTCCGACACCGTGTACGACTTGACGACACCCGCCGCGTGAAGGCGTGACTAGGGCGTGATCAGTTGCCCGGCAAGCGAAGCCGTCTGCTCCAGCTGCGAGATCGTGAGGTCGCCCCACCCGGCGTCGACCGGGCCCATGGTGGAGCCAAGCCACGGCACGACCCCGGGATCGGGGCTGATGCCGAGGTTGTAGGCCTGCATGCCGGGCAGGTGGTGTTCGAAGAAGTTGCCGAGCAGGTCCACCGCGAAGACGATGTCCCCGAAGAGGTTCGGGCCGAACAGGGCTGCGGCATTGATCAGTGGGTTCGTGGCAGTGGGGTCGCCGATCATCACGATCGAGCCGTAATGGGGTTTGCTTCCTCCGCCGGGCACGTACGCCGGGAGGAACGGTTGCAAGCCGGGCAGATCGGTCGCCGAGTAGGCCGCCGGGTCCCCGTAGGTCTCGACGTTGACGAACCCCGAGTCGACACCGTTGCCCGGCACGATCGTGTTGATGCCGGGGCTCTCGAACCCGATGCCGCCGAGACCCGTTTGCTGCGCCACGTATTCGGCCTCCCAGCCGCCGAGCGAGTGCCCGGTGACGAACACGTCGCCGGGCGCGTAGCCCTGTAGCGCGGCCGCGGCCTGGACCTGCTGCGCGAACGTCAGCGAGTCGGTGAAGGCCTGCGGGGTCGAACCGGTCAGGATCACCTGCGCGTCGGTGATGATCTGAGAGATGGCGATCAGCGGGTTGAACAGCAGGTTGGTGCCGCCCGTGGTGCCCTGGTACGCGATGATGAGCTGCTGCTGCGGCGTCACCCAGACCTGCGCGGATTCGCCGGACAAGATGTTGGTCGACGCCAGCGGGAGGCCGCCGACGGTGAACGGCTGCAAGCCACCTGGGGTGCCGCCGAGGACGTACTCGGCGGCCGACGCGTCGAGGAACTGCGTCACCGTCGGCGTCACGGCGGTCGTCGGCCCGGTGTACGTCTCGGTCGCCACCACGGGCGGCACGGCCGGGGTCCTGTCCAGGCCCAGCGCATTCTCCACCCGCCGGAAGGCGGCGAACAGCAGTTCGTCGATGGGGCTGAAATCGAACGGGCTCTTCGGGCCGTTCGCGGAGACGGTGAGGTCCAGGGCTTGAAGGATGGTGTTGACGATCCGGCCTGGCAGGGCGACGAGTTCAGCCAGGGGCGAGGGCGGCTCGGGCGGGCTGGGCGTCGTCGCGGTGGCGGCCGTCGTCGTGGCGACGGCGGCGACCTCGGCCATCGGCGACGTCATCTTCGGGGCGGTGGCCTCCTCGGCCGCACTCGTCAAGCTGTGCGAGGAGGCCTCGGACCGGGCCGGCGTGGTGGCACCGCCCGCGGGTGCTGCGTCGGACGCCACGACGGTTTGATGCGCACCCCTGCCGACCGCCGGGGTGGACGTGGTCGTCGGTTTGGCGGCGCGGGGCGCCCGCCGCGGTGTGGTCGGCGAGGGGTCCTGATCAGCTGCGCCCGAATCGGGCTCGGACGCAGACGACGTCTCGGTCGTCGCGCCGGTGTCCGAGGGCGGTCCGCTCGCCCCGGAACCAACGGTGGCGTCCGACCCGGTGGCTGGCGAATCATGCTGCGATGCAGGTGAATCCGACTGGCCAGCGGAGGTGTTCGAGGTTCTCGGGGGCCTGGTGCCGGGATCGGCCCGATGATCGTCGTCCCGGTGCCTGGGACCGGTGTGGGACTCCGAACCGGCGTCGGTGGATGACGTGCCCGACGTGGAAGACGACTGGGACTGTCCGGTGTCCGCCCACGCCACGCCGTGTCCGGTCGCCGCCGCGACCCCCACGCATACGGCCACCGTGGCCAGCCAGGCCCGGTGGGTCGGCCGCAGGCCGGATTCTGCAATGCCCCACCCGTGCACCGTCATCGATGTCCCCTTCGACATACCGTCGTGACGCAGGGCACGACGCCGACAAAGTATGACATCGCCTGATGTCAATCACCATGGGGATCGTCACTCGCAATGGGCTGACACGCGCAGCATCGCCACGTCGTGGGGTGCCAGCACGCGGCTGATCCCGCCGTCGCCCGTGGAGACGGCGTGCGACCAGAGGTCGCGGACCGAATAACACGACGACGGCGGCAGTCCCGCGGCCGCCGCGGCGAAGGCGATGACGGCTGGGCGGTCGTCTGAGTTGACGAGCGCAACGGCCACGTCACCGCCTGCCAGCGGTTTGACGAGGACGCGAGGATCGCCAGCCAACGGCGCAGCACGCGCTACCAGCGGATCCTGGTCGACGGCGATGACGTCGCGATTGGTCAGGATGGCCCGCGTCGCCTCCGTCATCGACCGCACGTCGTTGCCTGCGATCAGGGGCGCCGAGAGCATTGCCCACAACGAAAAGTGCGAGCGCTGTTCGGCTTCCGTCAGGCTGGGCTGGCCGGTGGCCCGCGAGGCGAGCTGGGCGTCGGACAGGGTGAACTTGTCGCTGAGCTTCCTCAACCGGTCGGTGGTGACCCGGTAGGTCGCGACGATGGCGCGGTTGACCGCGATGTGATTGGTGAAGTACTCGCTCCACGGCAGCCCGACCACGAGCATGTCGGGGTCGGCCGAGTATCCCGGGTGGCTGGCGCCAACGGCACGCGCCGACGCGGCGAACTCATCGGGCACTCCGAGGTTGGTTCCGGTCAGGAAGGCATCCGAGTCGTCGAGCGGCGGTAGCGTGCTGCGCCAGACGGGCACCAGATCGGTCGTGCTGCGCGCCATGTCGGCGATGCCCGACCAATCGTGGTCGATCCCTGCTCGGTGATCGTCGGAGCTGTTCGGATTGATGCTGTAGAAGATGCGACGGCCCGTGGCCTGCAACGCGTTTCGCATCGCGGTGAACACCTTCACCTGTTCGGCGTGGTCGGCGTTGCTGCGGCACCAGTCGTACTTGAGGTAGTCGACGCCCCAGGCCGCGAAGGTGGTCGCATCGGTGGTCTCGTGACCGTCGCTGCCGATGCGGACGTCCTGCCCACACGTCTCGTCGAACGGGCTGGCATAGATGCCGAACAGCATCCCGCGGTCATGGGCGTAGGCGGCGAGCGCCGCGATCCCGTGGGGAAATGCCCTCGGGTCGGCCCGCAGCCTGCCGTCCGCCCCGCGCGTCGGGGCCGCCCACCCTGCGTCGAGGTCGACGTACCGATAGCCGGCGTCGCGCATGCCCGAGGACACCATCGCATCGATGGTCTGCTCGACCGTCTGCTCGGTGAGTGGGATGCCGGAGTTCCACGAGTTCCAACCCATCGGCGGGGTCAGCCGCGCTGGGGCGCCCCCATCGGTCGGTGGGCCCGCGCACCCGGCGGCGACGACGCACGCCACGCTCACCGACGCAGCGACCGATGCGAACCGTCTCCCCATCCTGTGAGCGTCGTCGGTCCCGCTGGGCGGTGCCTGTGCGGCGTCTGGCTCTCCGCTGTCGGGGATCGGGTGGACGTCGGTGGTCCCGCCTACATTCGTCGTGTGGCGCATCCGTGCGTCGTACCCGCGACGAAGGGAGCTGCGATGAGCGATCTGTCGGAGCTGACGTTGTTCGACACCGATCGCCAAGCGGCCGAGCGGCCGACGATCGACCTCGAGGCCCTGGCCGCTGCCACCGAGCGCCGGCTCGACGACGAGTCGTCGATCACGGTCGTGCACGGTTTCATCCGCGGTCACCGGCAACTCCTGAGCGAGATGACGGCCCTCGACGGCTGGCAGCAGCGTCAACGATGGATGTTCGACCGCCGCGTGGACGAACCGCGCCTGACCAACGAGTACTGCGACCTCGTCGGCGCGTCGGCGATGCTGGTCGACATCGCTGCGGCAGTGAGCCTGTACTGCGGGGTGCCCTACGACGGGATCTGGATGAACTGGTATCGAAACCACGAGGACGGCACCGGTTGGCATGCCGATCGGCCCGCGAACACCGCCCCGACGGCATCGGTCCCCGTCCTGAGTCTGGGCGCCACACGCCGCTTCCTCATCCGACCGGCAGGAGGGGGACGCAGCACCGTGTTCACCCCCGAGGGCGGTGACCTGCTGATCATGCGGGGACGGTGCCAAAAGGACTGGCGCCACTGCGTGCCCAAGCAACGCACCCCGGCGGGCGCACGGGTCAGCCTCAACTTCACCAGCACCCACCAGGCATCCCGTTGAGCTCTGACGTTGCCGATGCCCAGGGGAGCTCAGGTCGCAGCGCAGGCCCACCGCTCCACGCCGCAGGCATTCGCGGATCGGTCAGGTTTACAAAGGAACGTGAAAATGTCACGGTGGGGCAGTGGACGCAGCAGATCTCGTCGAACTCGAGGCGCTCAAACAGCTGAAGGCCCGTTACTGTCGGCTCCTCGACGCCAAGGACTGGCAGTCGTGGCGCCAGATCTTCACCGACGACTTCGTCAGCGACACCTCGAAGGCGGGCGGGAAGGTCATCACTGGAGCCGACGAGTTCGTCGCCTTCACGCGAAGCAACCTGAAGAAGCCCTCGCAGGCGACCGCGCACCAGGTGCACGCGCCCGAACTCGAGGTCACCTCACCGACCACGGCGCGCGGCATCTGGGCGCTCGAAGACGTCGTCAGGTTGGCGCCAGGAGT
Source organism: Mycobacterium sp. (assembly GCA_025963385.1). GTDB lineage: Bacteria > Actinomycetota > Actinomycetes > Mycobacteriales > Mycobacteriaceae > Mycobacterium. Next base: position 9,304 of record JAOPUT010000373.1, on the reverse strand, counting down.
CAATCTTCGGGGCTACGGCCACTATCACGAGACCTACGAGAAGGTCGGCGACCGATGGTTCATCAAGAGTTCGACCCTGACCCGACTGCGTGAGGACGTCTTCAACGTGATGGTTTCGGTGTACGTCTCGGACCGGATGAGGAAGGTCGGCGCCCGACTGGCCAGGAGGATGGCGAAATGAGCAGCGTGGGAACGGTTCTCGTTACGGGTGCCTTCGGTCAGGTCGGCAGCCGCTGCACCGAGATCCTGCTGGAGCGGGGCCGCACCGTCATCGCGATGGATCTGCGCAACGACAAGACCGTGGCAGCGGCCAAGGAGATGGCGGCGAGCTTGCGGACCGGAACCTTGATCCCGGCATACGTCGACCTGCTCGACGCCGACGCCGTCGCCGCGGTCCTCGCCGATCATCGGCCCGGTGCGATCGTGCACCTGGCCGCCATCTTCGCGCCGACGTCGTACCGCAATCCGAGGCTGGCGAGGAAGGTCAACGTCGGAGGCACCGGAACTCTCGTCGAAGCGGCCCGCGCCCTCGCCTCACCACCGCTGTTCCTCTACGCGTCCAGTGCCGCGGTCTACGGCTCGCGCAACCCCCGCCGTCACCCCGAACGCATCACCCCCGAGACCGCCGTGAACCCCATCGACCAGTACGGCGAGGACAAGGTGTTGGCCGAGAGGCTGATCGCCGACAGTGGACTACCGTCGGCCGTCCTGCGCTTGGCGGGCATCATCTCGCCGGACATGGCGTCCAACGTGAACTCCGACTACCTACTGCTGATGCGGGCGACGCCGGGGGACAACCGCATGCACACCGTCGACGCCCGCGACGTCGCGCTCGCCTTCGCCAACGCCGTCGACCGCAAGGAGTCGATCGACGGGAAGGTGCTGGTGATCGCCGGCGACGAGAGCCACGTTCGCACGCACCGCGAACTCGAGGACGACATCATGCAGGCCGTCGGGCTCGGGCGGTTGGGCTCTGGCGCCAGCCTCCCCGGTGACCCCGACGACGACCGCGGCTGGAGTTTCACCGGTTGGTTCGACACCACCGAGTCCCAGACCCTCCTCGACTTCCAACGGCACACCTGGCCCGAAACGATGTCGTGGGTGGCCGCGTCGATCGGGGGCCGTCGCACCCTAATCGGACTGGTCGGCCCCGTGGCACGTCCACTGTTGCGGTTCGTCTTCGCGGTGCAGCGACGCATCGAGAAGCGGGGGCGCTACGCGGACCCCTGGGCGCTGATCGAGCAGAAGTACGGCCGGGACGTGCTTGCGCCGACGGATTTCTAACCCGTCAAACTTTACAAAAGTAGCCAAGAATGTCACGGTGTCTGAGTGGACTTCTCGCGCGTCGCGCTGTCTGACGAGGATCAGGTCTTCCAGGATGACCTGCGCGCGTTCCTCGCCGAGATCGTGACCGAGGACGTAATCCGGCACGACCGCGAGACGGGCGACAACTTCGACGAGGGCATGCACCGCGCGCTCGGCGACGCGGGCTACCTGGCTCAGTACTACCTGCCCGAGTCGGACGGCGGGTTCAACACCCTGCGCATGAGGATCTTCGAGCTGGAGATCGGTCGGGCGCACGCTCCGTGGTTCCACTCGGGAACGACGAGGATGGTCGCCCAGGCGCTGCAGCAGTTCGCCTCGCCGGAACTGCTCGCGGCCGTGATGCCCGGCGTGATGGCAGGCCCGACGCGGCTCTGTCTCGGCTTCACCGAGCCCGACGGTGGTTCGGACGTCGCCACCTGCAAGACGCGGGCCGTGCGCGACGGTGACGGCTGGATCATCAACGGCGCCAAGATGTTCACCTCGAACGCGCACCACGCTCAGTACGTCTTCCTCATCACCAACACCGATCCCGGCGCGCCGAAGCATCAGAGCCTGACGATGTTCCTCGTCCCTCTCGACTCACCGGGCATCGAGATCCAACCCATCCGCACCGTCGACGGCGACCGGACGAACATCACCTACTACAGCGACGTCCGCGTCGACGACCGCTACCGCATCGGCGAGGTCAACGGCGGATGGGTGGTGCTGCGGGGGGCGCTCAACGCCGAACACGGCACGATCGAACGCGACGAGGCGGGCCTGCAGAAGATCGCCGCCATGAGCGAACACATCGTGCTGCTGGCTCAGGCGATCGACAGGGTGGCGGGAATCGTCGGGGGGCAGGACGACCGGGCGGTGCAGTACCGGCTCGGCCGGGACGTCGCCCGCCTCGATGCCGCGATGAGCACACCGGAGATGTTCGGGCGGGTCGCGATCGCGCAGACCCTGCGCGACGTGACACCGGACCTGATGGACCTGCTCGGCGCGGCCGCCGCGCTACCCGTCGGGACGCGCGGTGCCGACGACGCCGCCGACGACGGGGGAGTCGAGTTCCTCTTCCGGCTCGCCGGACCGACGGGCGTCTACGGCGGCACCCTCGAGGTGTTCCGCAACATGATCGCCCAGCACGCACTCGGCCTCGGGCGCCCCAATTACTCGCCGCCCGTCGACAAGGGAGTCGTGGCCCAATGAAGTTCACCATCACGCATCCGATGCACACCCACCCCTACAACCCGAAACTGGTGAGCGGCGCCGGAGTCGGTGCGGTCGCGGCGGCGGCGGAGGCGGCGGGTTTCCACGGTTTCGGCTTCACCGACCACCCCGCTCCCACCCAGCGCTGGCTGGAATCCGGGGGCCACGACGCGCTCGACCCGTTCGTCGCGATGGGGTTCGCAGCGGCGCGGACCACCACCCTGCGGCTGATCCCCAACGTCGTGGTGTTGCCGTACCGCAACCCGTTCGTGGTGGCGAAGGCAGGCTCCACGCTGGACCTGCTGTCCGACGGCCGCTTCACCCTCGCCGTCGGCGTCGGGTATCTGAAGCGTGAATTCCTGGCCTTGGGCGTGGATTTCGACGAGCGCGGCGCACTGTTCGAGGAAGCCCTGCAGGTCATTCGGACGGTGTGGACCCAGGACGACGTCTGGATCGAGGGCAGGCACTTCACGGCGAGCGGGATCACGGCGCATCCGCTGCCCGTCAGCCGTCCGCATCCGCCGATCTGGATCGGCGGCAACACCGCCGCTGCGCGGCGCCGGGTCGTCGAGTACGGCGACGGGTGGTGCCCGTTTCCAGCCCCCGCGGTGCTGGCACAGACGGCGCGCACGGCCGCCATGGACTCACTCGACGCCCTCGGTGCGGGCATCGACGACCTGCGACGCCGGTGCGACGCCGTCGATCGGGATCCGTCCACCCTCGACATCACGTTCACCAACGCCGACGGTGGGACTCCATCCGACGATGCGTTCAACGCCGACGAATTCCTCTCTGGCGTGGAGAAGTTGGCGGCGCTCGGTGTCACCTGGGTCCAGGTGCAGGTGCCCGGCGACTCCCTCGCGCACACGCTCGAGACCATCGATCGGTTCGGCAAGCTCGTCATCGCCGCGCGTTGACCAGCCGAGCTACACCGCGCCGATGCCGTTGTAGAGCAAGCCGATTCCGACCAGCACCAGAAGCACTGCCGTGATCACGGCCTGCCGCCGCGCAAGCCACGCATTGAAGCGGGCGAGCTGACGGTCGACGTGATGTGCCCACACCGTGTAGGCCAGGATGGGGACCGCCGCCGTCGATCCGGCCAGGGCGGTGAAGTACACCACGGCCACCCCCGTTCCCGCCACGCTCGGTCGCGCTGCGCCAATCGCGAATCCTGCAGCGGCGCAGGCCAACAGCACCTTGACGTTCACCACCGTCAGCGCGACACCGATCGCGGCGGCACCCGATGGCGTGATCCTCTTGATCCTGGTGACCCACCGTGGCGCCTCGACCACCTTCGCTGGCCTTCGCCAGTACCAGACACCTGCGGCGACGCAAAGGACGCCTGCGACGATGCGCACGAACGCCGTCCAATGCGGTGCGGGGCGGTCGAGGCCGTCCAGAAGTCGGGGCGCCTGGATGAACAACACCGTGAGTGCGGCCTTGCCGCTGAGCCAGCCGGCGACGAACGCCAGGCCGGTGGGCTTGGGGCGCTCGCTGTTCACCACGAGTGCGATCGCAGGGATCACCGAGAAAGGGGAGAGGGCAACGATCGTGGCGAATGCCGTCAGTTCGCCGAGAAGCGAGCCCCAACCGGTCGTCAGGTCGCCGACCCCGGCAGCTCGGCGACGACGTCGGCCCGCGTCTCGTCGAAACTCAGGAACCCCTTGATGGGAAGGCTCTCGGGCGGGGTGTCCTCGTAGCTCCACGCCACGTCGTCGAGCACGGTGTCGCCGACGACGGCCGACCAGTAGGTGGCCTCACCCTTGTAGTTGCAGTAGCTGGTGGTCTCCGAGCGGCGCAGCAGGTCGGTTCTGACCGATGCCGGATCCACGTAAAGCCTTGGTGCAAGCGATGTCTCGAAGACGATGACGGTATCGGCCGTGTCGACGAGCACGCTGTCGGCAACGGTGACGCGTAGTCGCCTGTCGGTCGGTCGACAGTCCACGCGGTGGTACGGATTCGGTGGGTAGTGGACCAGCTTGCGGCCCTCCTCGAACCAGGAGTCGACGGCGTCCCACGGCACGTGCACGTAACCGGGCGCCTCGGCGACGGGCTGGTGGGGGAGCTCTGGCACGTCGTCGACCGGAAACGCGTAGCTCAGGGCGTGACCACGGCGGTGCACCATCAGCGCCTGCTCGGTGTCGACGATCGTGCGGCCGTCGAGGACAGCCCGAACGCGGCGGGGGTGTGGTTCCACGAACACGACGTCGGCGGGCAACGGAGCGGAGAACCAGCCGACGGGATCGGCGCTGAGCGGCCCACGGCCCGCAACGAGACTCATCAGCACAGGTTTACAAGAATCCGCGCAGATGTCACGCGAAGGGGGATCGGCGATGCGCTAGCGGGTCCAGCCGCGGCGGCGCAGCCACCAGTCGCGCAAGACGATTCCCCAGATCACCAGGGCGAAGCCGACGAGGAAGATGTCCTCGACGTGTCCGACGTGGTTGCCGCGCAGCATGGCGAGCATGAAGAAGCCGGCGATGATGCCGCCGATCTGGATGGCGCGGTGATTCTGCTTCGACCAACCCCAGCTCGCCGACGGCACGTCCTCGACGTCAACGCCGGTGTGTCGTTCGACCTCGGTGTTCGCCACGGGTTGCTCCTCAAGGGGTCTGGTCAACTGCGCCCATTCTGACATACGACGAGACGTCGTATTCAGCGGACGGCCTCGTACCGCCGCAGCGCCTCGACGCGCTCCGCGGCGTGGTCGACCATCGGCTCTGGATAGTCGTCGGCGTCGACCTCCGGCACGTACTTCTTGACGTAACTGCCATCGGGATCGAACTTGTTGCCCTGCGTCGTCGGGTTGAAGACGCGGAAGTACGGCGCCGCATCGGTGCCGCAGCCGGCTGCCCACTGCCAACCGTGTTGATTGCTGGCCATGTCGCCGTCGGTCAGCTGTTCCAGGAACCAGCGGGCACCCCACTGCCAGGGCAGATGCAGGTCCTTGACCAGGAACGACGCGGTGATCATCCGCACCCGGTTGTGCATGTAACCGGTCTCGGACAGCTGTCGCATGCCCGCGTCGACGATCGGGTAGCCGGTCTTGCCCGCCTTCCAGGCCTCGAACCGCTTCTTCGCGTCGACGTCCTCATCCACCTCGATGCGGTCGAAGTTCTTGTTCCAGTTCCACCAGACGCTGTGGGGCCAGGCGTGCAGCACCATGGCGTAGAAGTCGCGGAAGGCCAGTTCGCGCAGATAGGCCTGCGCGCCCTTCCCGGCACCGAGATCGGCGGCCATCGTGCGGGGGTGAATGGTGCCGAACTTGAGGTGCGCCGACATCCGGCTGGTGCCGTCGTGATCCGGTCGGTTGCGCTCGTCGGAGTAGTCCGCGAGCGCCGAGCCGACGAACTTCTTCCACTCCCGACGCGCTGCCGCCTCGCCTGCGGGATGGTCCAACTCGGCGTCACCCGCCGGGATGTCGACCCCACCCTTGACGGCGGCCGGCTCGATCCAGCTGGCCGACTTCGCGCCGGTGCGGGCAGGCGAACGCCAGCCGTGCTCCCGCCACGCCGCGTAGAACGGCGTGAACACCTTGTACGGCGTGCCATCGCCCTTGGTGACACGACCAGGGGACACCAGATACGGCGAGCCGGACTCTTCGAGCGGCACGTCCCCGAGGGCCTCCCGCACCGCCGCGTCCCTGCGCGTACCGAACGGCGTGAAATCGGCGGACACGTGCACCGACGTCGCCTGAATCTCCGCTACCAGGGCGGGGATTCGCTTCTCGGCACGGCCCTCGGTGACGAACAGCCCACCGTCGAGACCGTCGCGCAGCTCCCGCAGGGAGTCGTACAGGTACTGCAGGCGCCGAGGCCCTGCCGTCGCCTTGAGCCGGGGGTCGAGCACGTAGCAGGCGAGTACGTCGCCGTCGTCCTTGGCGGCGTCCAGGATGGGAGGGAGGTCGTGCAGGCGCAGGTCCCGACGGAACCACAGCAGCGAGGGCATGCTGTGATCTTGCCCGAATTCCGCCGTGCGAAAACGCGACGTCGCGGCCGTGATCTCCGCGGGCCGATCGAGCGCTTCGCCGAGACGGTGATCCGCTGCGACAATCTCACCATGACGCCGACGACCGACGACTACCCGCGCGACATGGTGGGATACGGACCGCACCCACCTGACCCGCGCTGGCCCGGAGGTGCCAACATCGCCCTGCAGTTCGTCCTCAACTACGAGGAGGGCGGCGAGAACAACGTTCTGCACGGCGACGAGTCCTCCGAGACGTTCCTGTCGGAGATCATTGGTGCGCAGCCATTTTCGAATCGGCACATGAGCATGGAGTCGCTGTACGAATACGGCTCGCGGGCGGGCCTGTGGCGGGTACTGAGGCTCTTTGACCAGCGCGGCCTGCCGTTGACGATCTTCGGGGTCGCGACGGCGCTCGCGCGCAACCCCGAGGCGGTCGCCGCGTTCCAGGCGCGCGGCGACGAAATCGCCTGTCACGGCTTGAAGTGGCGCAGCTATCAGCTGGTCGACGTCGACACCGAACGCGCCGAGCTGGCCGAGGCGGTCCGCATCATGACCGAACTGACCGGCGCGGCCCCGCTCGGCTGGTACACGGGGCGGGACTCCCCGCAGACGCGTGAGCTCGTCGTCGAACACGGCGGGTTTCTCTACGACTCGGACTCCTACGCCGACGACTTGCCGTACTGGACCCGCGTCGCGGGCAAGGACCACCTCGTCGTCCCCTACACCCTGGACACCAACGACATGAAGTACGTGTCCGCCAGTGGGTTTCCCAGTGGCAGCGACTTCTTCACCTATTTGCGCGATGCCTTCGACGTGCTGTACGCCGAAGGCGCGGCGGGTGCGCCGAAGATGCTGTCGATCGGACTGCACTGCCGACTGGTGGGTCGACCGGCGCGCATCGCGGCGCTGGGGAGATTCCTCGACCACGTGCAGTCGCACGACGACGTGTGGGTCACGCGACGGGTCGACATCGCCAGGCACTGGGCGGAGAACTTCCCGCCCGGCGCCTGACTCGGGCTTTGTTAGCGTTGGGCGATGCGTGCACTGGTGCTGACGGCAACCCTGCTGCTGATCGGCGCGGGGGTGATCACCGGCCCGGCACCGATGGCCAACGCCGCTGACCTGACCGGGAAGGTGATCGTGCTGGACCCCGGCCACGGCGCGTCTGCCGACGGGCCGCTGAGCCGCCAGGTGCCCAACGGTCGCGGCGGCACCAAGGACTGTCAGACCAGCGGCACCTCCACCGACGCCGGGTTCCCCGAGCACACGTTCAACTGGGACGTCGCCCTGCTGGTGCAGAGCGCCCTCAACGCGATGGGCGCCACCACGGCGCTGTCGCGCGCCGACGACAGCGGCCCTGCACCGTGTGTCGATGCCCGCGCCGCTGCGGCCAACGCCCAGCATCCGGACGCCGTCGTCAGCATCCACGCCGACGGCGGACCGGCGTCTGGCCACGGGTTCCACGTGAACTACTCGGCGCCGCCGGTGTTTCCGTCGCAGGGCCAGCCGTCGTCGCGCTGGCGAACACGATGCGCGACCAGATGGCCTCGGCGGGGCTGACACCGTCGACCTACATCGGCACCGACGGACTCTACGGTCGGGCCGACCTGGCAGGCCTGAACCTGGCCGAGTATCCGGCGGTGCTGCTCGAACTGGGCAACATGCGCAACGCCGGCGATGCGGCCCAGATGACCAGCGAGGAAGGCCGCGCGGTGTACGCGAACGCGGTCGTGAGGGGTATCACCGCCTACCTCGGCGGCTGACGTTTGACCCTCCCCTTGGGGGAGACCTCACGCTGGCGGTATGAACACGAACACGAGCCTGGACGGCCGCCGTGCCGTCGTCACCGGAGGTAGCAAGGGAGCGGGCGCCGCGGTGGCGGAGCGACTGCGTTCGGCCGGCGCATCGGTCACCGTCGTCGCGCGGCACGTCGCCGCCGCGGACGGCGCCGTGGCCGCCGACATCACCACCCGGGAGGGAGTCGCGGCCGTCGCCAAGCACGTCGCGGCCATCGGTGGAGCGCAGATCCTGGTCCACGTCGCGGGTGGATCATCGGCGCCCGCAGGCGGATTCGCGGCGCTGACCGACGAGGACTGGTTCGACGAGCTTCAGCTCAATCTGCTGGGCGCCGTCCGTCTTGACCGAGCGCTGGCGCCTGCGATGATCGAGGCGGGTTCGGGCGCCATCGTCCACGTCGGGTCGATCCAGAGTCGCATGCCGCTGTACGACGGCACGCTGGGCTACGCCGCGGCGAAGGCCGCGCTGCGCACCTACAGCAAGGGGTTGGCAAACGAGTTGGCGCCCAAGGGAATTCGGGTCAACACCGTGTCGCCGGGTTTCATCCAGACCACGGCGGCCGATGCGCTCGTCGCGCGGATCGCCGATGCGGCGGGTACGGACGACGCCGCGGCACTGCAGACGCTGATGGATTCGCTCGGTGGAATCCCGCTGGGACGTCCCGCCCGGCCCGCCGAGATCGCCGACGTGATCGCGTTCCTGGTGTCCGACGCGGCGTCGTCGGTGGTGGGCACCGACGTGGTGGTCGACGGGGGTACGGTCGCGACGATCTGAGGGGGGCCGTGGGGGATGCTCGCCTCTCGGGGCGTGGTTGTGTTTGCCCGCCTTGGAGCGACAACTCGCGACAATCTCAGCGGGATGAAAGCCCTTGCGTCACTGTGGTTTCAGTGATCACATCCGCCGGTTTTCTGTCGGTGGGCACCCGTATGTTCGAGTCATGTCAGGTACGGACGTCCACGAAGCGGTCGCCGCCCTGCGCGCCGCCTACGACACCCTGGCCGCCTGCGACCTCGACACCCTG
>JAOPUT010000361.1 GCA_025963385.1 Mycobacterium sp. | reverse complement strand
CTTGCGTTGTCGTCTTGTAGCGGTGGGGGGGCTCGATCCCCCGACCTCACGATTATGAGTCGTGCGCTCTAACCAGCTGAGCTACACCGCCATCGGGCACCACACCACTTGGGCGTCCACCGAGCCCCCTAACGGAATCGAACCGTTGACCTTTTCCTTACCATGGAAACGCTCTACCGACTGAGCTAAGGGGGCAGTCGCCTTTGAGCGCAGTCATCCGCGCCGCAGGGCCTTAAAGAGGGTACATTCTCGCCGTTCGCGGAGCCAAACCGCTTCCCGGACCGGCCGCTACGCGCAGAGCGAACGGCCCTTAGTGTGGGGTCATGGCCAGCCCCACCGAGCAGGACCGTTTGTACTTCAAGCAGCTGTTGTCCGGCGAAGACTTCGCAAAGGGCGACATGATCGCCCAGCAGATGCGCAACTTCGCCTACCTCATCGGCGATCGCCAGACCGGCGACTGCGTCGTCGTCGACCCGGCCTACGCGGCCAACGATCTGCTCGACGCGCTGGAGACCGACGGCATGCACCTGTCCGGGGTCCTGGTCACCCACCACCACCCCGATCACGTCGGCGGCTCGATGATGGGCTTCGAGCTCAAGGGACTGGCCGAACTGCTCGAACGGGTCAGCGTGCCGGTCCACGTCAACACCCACGAGGCCGACTGGGTCTCCCGGATCACGGGCATCCCGCTCAGCGACCTGACCTCACACGAGCACGGCGACAAGGTCGCGGTCGGTGACGTCGAGATCGAGCTGCTGCACACCCCTGGTCACACGCCGGGCAGTCAGTGCTTCCTGCTCGACGGACGGCTGGTCGCGGGCGACACCCTGTTCTTGGAGGGGTGCGGACGTACCGACTTCCCGGGCGGCAACGTCGACGACATGTACCGGAGCCTGCGGGCGCTGTCGCAACTGTCGGGTGATCCAACCGTCTTCCCCGGGCACTGGTACTCGGCGAAGCCGAGCGCATCCCTCTCCGAGGTGCGCGACACCAACTACGTCTACCGAGCAAGCAGCCTCGAACAGTGGCGCATGGCGATGGGTGGCTGACGAAGTCGTTCGCGTGATCCGAAGTAGCGCGTGGGTCCACGGCCTGCGCTAAGTTCGGTTCGCAGCGCCCGCGGGGCGCGGGATCGGGGAGGACCCTGCGATGACGACACCGCCCACACCGGCCGACTGGTATCCCGATCCCGAAAACCCTGCTGGCCTGAGGTATTGGGATGGTACCGCGTGGACCGAGCACCGTGCTTCCGCACCGGTCGCGGTGGATGAGGCGCCCGCGCCGGAGACACCAGCCGAGCAGCCCGCGGCCAAGGCCGACGAGTTCCCGGCCAGCGAACAGTCCACGTCGGTCGTGCCCCTGCCCGAACAGTCGTCCACCGAGCCTCCCGACGTCGACCACCCGACGACCGTGGTTCCGCACGGAGTCCACCGCGCACCCGACGAGACCGGGCAGGAACCGCCGGCAACGTCGTACCCCACCCCGAGCCAGCCGTACGACACGCACCCACCGACGACGTTCGAGCCCCCAGGGGCGCCGGACGAGACACCGTGGGACGCACCGCTCCCGTCGTGGGACTCACCGTCGCCGGCCGCAGAGCACACCGATACACCCCCGCCAAGCCAGCCCTACGAGGGCCAGTCCTACGAGCGCCAGTCCTACGAGCCCGCCGGGTCCTCCGTGGGTCAGCCGTACGAGGGTCAGCCGTACGAGGGCCAGTCCTACGAGCGCGCCGCGTTCACCCCGCCGCCAGGCCCGCCAGGACCACCCGCACCGCCGACCGGCCCGGCGAGCAACAAGCCCAATACCAAGCTTGTCGTCGGGATCCTCGGCGGTGCGGCCGCCATTCTCATCGCGCTGGTGCTGGTGATCGTCTTCGTGGTCATCAGACGCGACGAGCCGACGGTGACGTCGCAGGGTCCGTCGTCCACGAAGTCCTCGACCGCGTCGAGCGAGACGTCGACCGAGAGCCCGTCGGAGTCCTCCTCATCCGAGTCCCCAACGCCGACACCACCTCCCACGGGTGGCGAGGGCAGCGACGGTGACTTCACCTTCTCCGTCGCGGGCACCGAGACCGGTGACACCATCACCTCCCCCACGAGCGACGCCGTGCAGACCACTGCGGACGGGATGTTCTACGTGGTCTACGTCAACGTGTCGAACACCGGCACCTCGCCACTGACGTTCGTGGCGACGTTCCAGCAACTCAACGCCCAGGGAACCACCTACCCGCTCGACGACGAGGCCACCGCCTTCCTCGGCGGCACCGTCGCGGACATCGCTCCCGGCGACAAGGTCGAGACGCCACTCGTCTACGACGTGCCGGTGGGCACGGCACCTGACTCCATCCTGTTGCGGGCCGATCCCGCCAGCCCCGGAGTAACGTTGCCACTGCAGTAGCTGCAGAGACCGACTGATTCCGTCGTGGAAGCGCTTGCGGACTCAAGAATCCGTCGCGATTTTCGGTCCTGAACACCGAATTTCGCTGGACATCACCGTGCTCGATTGGCAAACTGACATACAACGTCGTCAATTTGCGAATGACGGGGGGTTGGGTCGTGAAGAACGTCGTGTTGTGCTTTGACGGAGGCGGGGATAGCAGCGCTACGGAATTGGTCGGTTTGCTCGAACAATCGGAGCAGCAGATCGCCTGGTATCACGGAGACGTCGTCGATTACTGGCAGCGCGACGCCCTGGCGGGGGCCAGAACCGCCATCGAAACCGCCTATCAATTCCTCTCGCGGACTTGGGAACCCGGCGACCGCATCTTCGTATTCGGGGCGGGTCGGGGCGGATACTGCGCCCACGCGTTGGCCCGATTGCTCGGCACGGTCGGCGTACTGCCACCCATCTGGGACGACCTCGTCGACTTCGCCCTCGACGCCTACGCCCTCCCCCGCACCACCAGAACGACGCGGGACTGGTGGCGGGTACGGCAATTGATCGGAGACCTCAACGGCGGGGTCGACATCGCCATCCCCGTGGCGTTTCTCGGTACCTGGGACGCGATCGGTGCGCCAGCCCTACCCGCGCCCCCGGCCGACGCTTTGGCCAACGTCGTGGCCGGACGGCATGCCCTCGCCCTCGACGGCACCGGACCGTCTCGCCAGATCGTGCCCACCGCGGCCGACGGGGTCGAGGTCGCGTGGTTCCGCGGCGGCCATCGCGACATCGCCGGCGGCAGCGGCGCATGCGAGCCCCTGACCGGCATCGCCATCGACTGGATCCTCGACGGTGCCCTCGCGGCCGGAGCACGCATCAGCGACGAAGCCCGTTGCGCCGCACCCGCTCCCGGCCACGCCGACGCCCTCGCGGGCAGCGTGCACGGGATGTCGTGGCGCAAGCCCCCCCTCGACGCCTGCGTACACGCCAGCGTCGAGGCGTATCTGCAGGCGCATCCCGAGTACTGGCGCCGACTTCCGGCGCGTGTCGAGTGGACCGACACGGAGTGGATTGCCAGGGGCGAACGACTCGTTGCCGTGGACCCATCCACCTCTGCTCCGCCCTGGGTCGCCAGAATGGCCGCGAACGCGTCGTAACCAGCGCGGCCGGCAGCACTCAGCGATCGCCGCCCTCGCGCGGTACCGTGTAGCGGGTGTTGGCTATCTTCGCGGTGCGCGGCGTCATTGCTGCCAGCGAATGACTAGTCGCCCGACTGACCGCAACCAACAGGCGAGGGCGCAGTGGACTGGATACGGGACCGTCTGGACGATCTGCGGGGCCTTGGCTCCGGCGGCTGGCTGGCGATCGCCGCGTGGGCGGCATTGGTGCTCGGCCTCGTCGTGCTGGTGTGGGCCAACCGTCAAATGAAGAAGAATCGCCAGCTCAAGACCGAGCAGGTGCGGCCGCAGGTGACGATGTTCATGGAGCCGCATCCCTCCGACTGGCACGTCATCGAGCTGGTGGTCCGCAACTTCGGGCAGACTGCCGCCCACGACATCCGCATCGCCTTCGTCAACCACCCGACGGTGGCCGCGTACGAGGAATCCCGGTTCGACGGCCCGCCCGAGGTGGCCGAACTGGACCTTCCCAGCGAACTCCCATATTTGGCACCTGGGCAAGAGTGGCGAACGGTGTGGGACTCGGCGATCAGCCGCGAGGAGCTGGGCGGTGCGATCCAGGACCGGTTCGACGGCTCCCTGACCTACTCCGACCGACCGCGTCCGGACGGCAAGACGTCGGGCAGGTGGAGCAAGCGGGAGACGTTCGAGACCAAGTTCCGGTTGGATTGGGCCACGCTCCAGCCCGTGCAGCGCATCGAGCTGATGACGACCCACGACCTGGCCAAGCGCGAGAAGCAGAAGCTGGAGCTCCTGCGCAGCCTGCTGACGTACTTTCACTACGCATCCAAGGAAACCCAGCCCGACGTCTTCCGCGCCGAGATCGACCGGATGAACAAAGCCGTGGCCGAGACCCAAGATCGTTGGCGTACAAGGCAATTGGATCAGACGACCGAGCTGGACTTTCCGTGGATTCAAAACGGGGTGGCTGGCCGTCATTCCGCCCGCACGAGCTAAGTACCATCGGCTCGAACCGCATTCAAGGGAGAGTCGATGTCAAGCACCGTTGCTTATGAGCAGACCAAGTCCGTCGCCACGATCACGCTCGACGACGGCAAGGTGAACGTGTTGTCACCGGCGATGCAGCAGAACCTCAACCAAGCGCTCGACCTGGCCGAGAAGGCCGCGGCCGACGGCGAGGTCAAGGCAATCGTGCTGGCCGGCAACTCGCGGGTCTTCAGCGCAGGCTTCGACCTCAGCGTGTTCAACTCCGGCGACGCCGCCGCCGCACTCGGCATGCTGTCCGGCGGCTTCGAGCTGTCGATCCGGCTGCTGAGCTTCCCGGTGCCGGTGATCATGGCAGCGACGGGTCCGGCCATCGCCATGGGGTCGTTCCTGATGCTCAGCGGCGACCACCGCGTCGGATCGCCGAGTTCGCGGTGCCAGGCCAACGAGGTCGCCATCGGCATGGTCCTGCCCATCTCGGCCATCGAGATCATGCGGAACCGCTTGACGCGCTCGGCCTTCCAGCGGGCCGTGGCCATGGCTGCGGTGTTCACCGGCGAGGAGGCCGTCACCGCGGGCTGGCTCGACGAGATCGTCGAGGACGGCAACGTGTTGGCGCGCGCCCACGACGTCGCGTCCGATGCTGCCGCCGGACTGCACGTCAAGGCGCACCGGGCGAGCAAGCTCAAGGCGCGCAAGGACGCGATCGCGGCGATCCAGGCCGGAATCGACGGCTTGCCCGCCGAGTTCACGGCCAATTAGCCCGCGCCGGCGCCCGCTCGAGTGAGGATGCGGGCGCACGTTCTTAGCGAACCCAAACGACGAACTGTGTGCGTCCACTCAAGGTACTGCGGGTGCACCGCCGTCTACGCGCGGGAAAGAACCGCCTATACGCGGGAAAGAAACAGTGTGCCGTACCGGCCCTGCGCCACGTTGAGTGACCGTCGGACTCCGCTGGTGTCTGGAAAGTGCGGCTGACCAGCTAGGGGTATAGCGTTTGCTGAATCGTAACCCAAGGACATCTGATCGCTCATCTCGCCGAGCTCGTCAAGCAGCTTTAGGGATGCGCGAAACGCCATCGCG
>JAOPUT010000344.1 GCA_025963385.1 Mycobacterium sp. | reverse complement strand
GGCGGACCACCGACGGCCGGACGGTCACCGCCGATCCGTTGGCGCAGGGCATGATCCTGACCGCGATCGTCATCTCGATGGGCATCGCGGCGTTCGTGCTGGCGCTGACCTACCGGTCCTACCGGCTCTCGAGGGCCGAGGAGGTCGCCAACGACCCCGAGGACACCCGCGTCTCGCAGCTGTCGGAGAGGTCCGCGGCCGCGATCGACGAGGACCTCACCCCACCCGACCCCAAGCGGGACACCGACGCGCCCGACGAGCTCGACGCGCTGCCCGGCCACGAGGGCTCCCGATGACCTATCAGCGAGATCGCGCATGAGTTATCAGCGAGAAGCGAAGCGGGATCGCGCATGAGTACGGCCGCGGTCCTGACCCCGCTACCCGTCCTGATCCCCACCCTCGCCGCGGCGGGCACGTTGTTCGCGGGCCGCAGGCCACGACTGCAACGCACCATCGCGGTGCTGGCCCTGTCGGCAGTCGTCGCGGTCTGCGCGGCCCTGGTCCACCTCGCCGACCGGAACGGCACCATCGCCGTACACGTCGGCGGCTGGGGCCAGTCGGTGCCGGGCATGGGACCGCTCGGCATCACGTTGGTGGTGGACCGGCTCTCGGCACTGATGCTGCTGGTGTCGGCGATCGTGCTGCTGGCCGTCGTCTTCTACGCCATCGGGCAGGGCATCAGGGACGGTGACGAGCGCCAGCCGGTGTCGATCTTCCTGCCCACCTACCTGGTGCTGTCCGCGGGCGTGTGCACCGCGTTCCTGGCGGGGGACCTGTTCAATCTCTTCGTCGGCTTCGAGGTGCTGCTGTCCGCGAGCTTCGTGCTGCTGACCATCGGCGCGAGCACCGACCGGGTGCGCGCAGGCATCGCCTACGTGATGGTGTCGATGGTGTCGTCGCTGGTCTTCCTGATCGGCCTCGCGATGATCTACGCGGCGGCGGGCACCCTCAACATGGCCGAGCTGTCGGTCCGGCTCGGCGAGATTCCATCCGGTACGCGCAGCGCGATGTTCGCGGTCCTGATGGTCGCGTTCGGCATCAAGGCGGCGGTGTTCCCGCTGTCCACCTGGCTGCCCGACTCCTACCCCACCGCGCCCGCCCCGGTCACCGCGGTCTTCGCGGGATTGCTGACCAAGGTCGGCGTGTACGCGATCGTCCGCGCCCACTCGCTGCTGTTCCCCGGCGGCGCGCTCGACAACGTGCTGCTGGTGGCGGCACTGGTGACGATGCTCGTCGGCGTCTTCGGTGCCATCGCCCAGAGCGACATCAAGCGGCTGCTGTCGTTCACGTTGGTCAGCCACATCGGCTACATGGTGTTCGGCATCGCGCTGGGCAGCCAGCTCGGCATGTCCGGTGCCATCTACTACGTGGCCCACCACATCGTCGTGCAGACGACCCTGTTCCTGGTCGTCGGCCTGATCGAACGGCAGGCGGGGGCGTCCACCCTGCAACGCCTCGGCGGGCTGGCCGCGGCCAGTCCGCTGCTCGCCCTGGTGTTCATCGTGCCCGCGCTCAATCTCGGTGGTATTCCGCCGTTCTCGGGCTTCATCGGCAAGGTCGCGCTGTTGGAAGCAGGTGTGGCCGGGGGCTCCACACTGGCGTGGATCCTGGTGGGGGGCAGCGTCGTGACGAGCCTGCTCACCCTGTACGTGATGGCCAGGGTGTGGACCAAGGCGTTCTGGCGCGCGCGGGCCGACGCACCGGAGGGTGCGCTCGCCGACTTCGGACCGTCGGCCCTGCTCGACGATTCCGAGGAGGACATCGACTACTCCGACCGCGGCGACGTCGGCAGGATGCCGGTGGGCATGCTGATCCCGACCGGCGCCCTCATCGCGGTGGGTCTGGCACTGACGGTGTTCGCGGGGCCGATCTTCGCGTTCAGCGAGCGTGCGGCGGCCGAGGTGCTCGACCGTGGGCAGTACGTGTCGGCGGTGTTGAAACCATGACGCGCCCCGCGAGGAATCGACCGCTCACGAGGAAGCTACTGCTACGCGCCTGGGTGCTGTGCTGGCTGACGCTGGTGTGGATGCTGCTGTGGGGCAACGTCTCCGTGGCGAACGTACTGAGCGGGCTGGCCGTCGCCCTGGTGGTCACGCTCCTGCTGCCGCTGCCGCCCGTCCCGGTCGAGGGCAAGCTGCATCCGCTCTCGCTGGTGCGGCTGGTGATCCAGGTCGCCTACTACCTGGTGCTGTCCTCGGTGCAGGTGGCGTGGCTCGCGATCAAGCCGGGCCCACCGCCGCAGACCGCCGTGCTGCGCGCGCACCTGGCGATCAAGTCCGATCTGGTGCTGGCACTGGCCGTCAACGTCATCAACCTGATTCCCGGATCGATCGTGCTCGAGATCGACCAGACCCGCCGGATGATCTACGTACACGTGATCGACGTCGGCTCCGAGGCGTCGGTGCAACGCTTCTACCGGCAGATCGCCGACGTGGAGCGGCTGATGATCGCATCGTTCGAGCGGTCGGCCGACTGGCAGCCTGCTGCCGAGAGGGAGGCATAACGGTGAACACCGTCTGGACCATCTCCGCGGTGATGTTGACCGCGGCCGCAGGCATCACGATGTTCCGGCTGCTCGCGGGCCCCGGCACGCTGGACCGGCTGGTCGCGCTGGACACCTTCGTCGCGGTGACGATGTGCGCCATCGGCACCTGGGCCGCCTTCAGCCTGGACACCACCGTGACGTACAGCCTGACGGCGCTGGCCCTGATCAGCTTCGTCGGCTCGGTCAGCGTGGCGCGCTTCCGCGTCCGCGACAAGGATCGGTCCGACAGGGGGGCACCGTGAACGGCGTGCTCGACGCGCTGGCCGCGGTGTTGGTGCTCGGCGGTTCGGCGTTGGCCCTGACCGCGGCGATCGGCGTCGTGCGGTTCCCCGATACGCTGTCGCGGATGCACGCGGCGACCAAGCCGCAGGTACTCGGACTCCTGCTGGTGCTCGCGGGTGCGGCGATCCGGTTGCGCGGGCACCCGGACGTCGGGATGCTGATCCTGGCGGGTCTCTTCACCGTCATCACGGCGCCGGTCGTCGCCAACAGGGTCGGCCAACTCGCCTACCGTGAGCAGAGTTTCCGTGACGATCTACTGACCAGGGACGAGATGGCGGAGTATGGCGAGGACTGACGACGACGACTGGGACATCACCGAGAGCGTCGGCGCGACCGCGCTGGGGGTCGCGATGGCACGGGCGGCCGAATCCCGTTCCGAGCGGCCGCTGTTCATCGACCAGTACGCCCAGTGGTTCATCGACGCCGCGACTGCGGCGGGCTGGCAGTCCCCGTTCGGCAGCAGCACGGGGCTCGCGGCGACGCTACCGGACCTGGATCCGGCGGTCGCCGAGCAGATGCAGCGTCGCATCCAGTCGATCTGGGGTTACGCCGCATCACGGACGAAGCACTTCGACGACTTCTTCATCGCGGCGGGCGCGGCGGGCATCCGGCAGGTGGTCATCCTGGCCGCGGGACTCGACGCGCGGGCCTGGCGGTTGCCGTGGGTGTCCGACACCGTGATCTACGAGATCGACCAGCCGAGGGTGCTCGAGTTCAAGGCCGAGACGTTGCGTGCCCACCGCGCGCAGCCTGCCGCGCACGGCCCGGCGGCCCCCACCATCAAAGCCGTGCCGATCGACCTCCGCCAGGACTGGCCAACCGCCCTGCGGCAGGCCGGTTTCGACGCCACCCAGCCGACGGCCTGGCTGGCCGAGGGGCTGCTCCCCTATCTGCCCGCAGCCGCCCAGGATCTGCTGTTCGACCGGGTCCAGGAACTCAGCGCGACCGACAGCAGGATCGCGGTCGAGGCGTTCGGTCCCGAGTACTTCGACGAGGACTATCAGCGACGGCGCAGGGCGAGCATGCAGGAGATGCGCGCCGCGATGTCAAGCGCCGGCCGCGAGATGTCCGACGTCGCCGACCTCTTCTTCAACGAACCGCATGCGGACGTCGCGGACTGGCTGCGCGACCACGGCTGGGAGGTGAGCACCGACACGTCGGCCGAACTGCTGACCCGGCACAAGCCCGAGCTGTCACAGGATCCCCAGAACCCCGGCAGCCTCTTCGTCGAGGGTCGCAGGCTGTCCGGAGCCTAGTCGGGCGGACCGCCGTCGGTGAGTTGGAACTCGATCATGGCGGCGACGGTCTCGACGGCATCCCGTAGCGCGTCCAGCCGGACCGCCGCGGACGGCGCCTCCAGCACCGTGTACCGGTCGGCCTGACCCATTGGCACCCGAGACGCCAACGCGTACAACCGCTTTCCCGCGTCGTCACCCGGCTCGGGTTCGCCGAGCAGCTGCTGGCGCGAGGGCAGCGTCGTGTTTCGTGCCGACGCGATCCGCTCGAACATCTCCATCACCCGGTCCTCGACGGCGCCGATGTCGTCGAGGGTGACGGTCGGGCCCGGTTCGTCGGGCCACGCCTCGACGTCGGCCCGCGGATAGGGGTCGTCGTCGAGCCACGAGGTGACCCGAATGCGGTCACGTATCTCACATTCGAGTCGGTAGCGGCCGTCGCCGAAGTCCTGGCACTCGACGATGGACGCCATCGCGCCGACGTCGCACCGCGCGTCGTCGCCACCGACCTCACGCCCCGCGGCGATCAACACCACCCCGAATTCCCTTGCACCGTCCAGACACTCGCGCACCAGCGCACCGTAGCGCGGCTCGAAGATCCGCAGCGGCAGGTCCTCGCCAGGCAGTCGCACGGACTCCAGCGGGAACATCGGCCTGATGGTCATCGCGGGAACCTAGAGCACCAACTCGGCGACCAACGAGTCGACGACGGCCTTCAGGTCACCATCGTTGTCCTCGGCGACCCGGCGCTGACGCTGGTACGACGCCCCGTTGCGGTAGATGTCCGACACCTGCGCCAGTTCGTCGGCACATCCCAACGACCTCGCGACCGGTTCCAGCCGATACAGCAGGTCGTCGAGGTCCTCGGTGACCAGTCGTTCGTTGCTGTCCTCGTCGAGGATGATCACGGCGTCGAGGCCGTATCGCGCTGCGCGCCACTTGTTCTCCTGAACGTGCCACGGGGGCATCGTCGGCAGGTGCTCACCGGCGTCGAGGCGACGGTCCAGATCGACGATCAGGCAGTGGGTCAGCGCCACTAGCGCGCCGAGCTCGGCGATGTTGGAGACGCCGTCGAAGATGCGTACCTCGATGGTGCCGAGGTGTGGCGAAGGCCTTATGTCCCAACGGATCTCGTTCATGTGATCGATGATGCCGGTCTTCTTCTGGTCATAGACGAACTGCTCGAACTGCGACCATTCCTGAAAGTGGAAGGGCAGACCCGCGGTCGGCAGCTGCTGGAACATCATCGCGCGGTTGCTGGCGTATCCGGTGTCGCCACCGTCCCAGTAGGGCGACGACGCCGACAGCGCCAGCAGGTGCGGGTACTGGTTGAGCAGCGACGTGATGATCGGCATGACCTTGTGCGCCGACGAGACTCCGACGTGCACGTGGACGCCCCAGATCAGCATCTGCCTGCCCCACCACTGGGTGCGCTTGATCAGCTCGGCGTAGCGCGGCGCGTCGGTCAGCTGCTCGGCCGACCACTTGGCGAACGGATGTGTCCCCGCGCAGAAGAGTTCCATCCCGCGGTCACGCACGATCCTGCGGGCGGGCCCGAGGGTGCCGCGCAGATCGTCCATCGCCTCGGCGGAGTTGCCGCAGATACCCGTGACCACCTCGACGGTGTTGCGCAGCAATTCCTTGTGGACGCGCGGGCTTTCGCCTATCTCGGCGATGACCGCCGCCGCTTCGTTGCTCAGCTCGCGGGTGACGGGATCGACGAGGGCGAACTCCCATTCGACGCCGATGGTCGGCCGGACCGAACCCTTGAAGTCGATCCGCGGCGGCCGATGCGGAGCGGCTACCTCACTCGGGGGATATGACACCGCACGCCACCCGCTTGCCGGCGTCACCGGTGGCCATAGTCATCTCGTCGGGGCCGGGCGTGCCGTTGACCTGCTGGTACCGATCCGGCGGGATGTTGGCGAAGTTGTCGGCCTTCTCGTGGATGATGATGGCCGTCTTCGTGCCCGCCTGGAGGTCGGCCGCCGTGAACGCGTCCGTGGTGGTCACCAGCATCGCCGAGCCGTCGCCGCGCACCTGCAGCGACGTCAGATCACCACTGGCGGGGTGCGCGGTGTGGCCGCTGACCTGGAAGTGCCCGCCCGCGGAGTTGAAGTCCCCTGGTGCGCCGCCCGTCGGAGCGACCGAGTTGGGCTCGCACTTGCCCACCGAGTGGATGTGCAGTCCGTGGAAGCCGGGGGCCAGCTGGCCGGGCGCAGTGGTCTTCACCGTGAGCGTGGCGTAGCCACCGGAGAACACGATGTCAGCGGTGGCCACCGAGGTGCCGTCAGCCGTCTTCAGGTCGGCAATGAGGGTCTCGCCGGCCGCGGGCGCGGGCTCTTCGCTGGTGCCTTTCTCACCGGCGGCCGACGGCGGCGGCGAGCCGGTCCAGACCGGAGGGGTGGTGCCGGGCTGAGTGGCGACCGGCTCGGACGGCGAGCAAGCGGCCGCGATCGGAACGACGAGTGCCGCAGCGGCGAGAAGGCGAAGCGGGGCAGAGATCGGCATGCCCGAAAGCCTAACCGGTGACGGCCACGATCACGCCGGGCGGTTGCTCTGCGACCGCAGGTGTCCTCGGTTCCACGGCCGCCTGGAGCAGACCGCCGATCTCGTCGGCGGCCTCCTTCTCCCCCGGTGCCTCGCCGAAGTACACGGTCGTCGCGGTGACACCCTCGAGCGCGAGGTTCCCAGTCTCGGTCACGTTCCACTCCGCGTCGCGCAACCGGGTGGCGGTTTGATCGGCCAGACCGGCGACGTCAGACAGGTTGTAGACCCGCACGTCGGGCTTGGCGGCGGTGGGTGCGGAGGTTTCCGACGTCGCAGACGCGGTGGTCGTGGTTGTCGCGGTGGAACTCGACGAGCTGCTGTCGCTGTCATCGCTGCCACCGATGGCCTGGAAGCCGACCAGCAGAAAGTCCACACCCAGGAACAGCAGCACCATGACCTTGGCGCGCAGTGGCAACCCGGAGGAGTCTCGTTGATTCATCGCACTCACTGTATCGAGCCGCGGTCTTCTGGCGTAAAAGCCCTAGGTACCGATCACGTCACGTCGAAGCCGAGGCGGCGCGCCGCCCGCGCCTTCTGGCGGCTGGCCCGCAGCCGGCGTAGCCGCTTGACCAGCATGGGGTCGGCCGCAAGCGCCTCCGGCCGGTCGGGAACGACTCACCGGGCACCGACAGGCAACCCTCGTCGTCGTTGTCGGGATCCGGCATCGTCTCCGGCACCTCGGACGTCTCGAGCACCGGGTTGACGATCACGCCACGACGGCGGCTCGACAGCCCGCGCTCGTCGGCGCAGTCGTAGACGAACACGCGCTGTGAGATCCCGATCTGGTTGGCGGCCAACCCGACACCGTTGGCGGCGTCCATCGTGTCGTATAGGTCTTCGATGAGATCGGCGAGCTCGGCGGGCAGCTTGC
>JAOPUT010000310.1 GCA_025963385.1 Mycobacterium sp. | reverse complement strand
GGATGCCGCTCAAGCCCTTGCTGCGCGATCACTGGCGCGATGTGCTGCGCGTCTTCTTCTGCTCCTTCATCGCTGCTGTCTCAACGGTTTTCGGAACCCTGGCCATCGCCTACGGCAAGAAGGTCGGACTACCCGCCGACATCACGCTGTGGCTGGTGGTCGTGGCCAACGTCGTCGCGCTCGGCACCCAGCCGTTGTTCGGCATGCTGGCCGACAAGATCGGCCGCAAGCCGATGTTCGTCTACGGCGCGCTGTCCTCGGCGGTGCTGATGCCCTTCTACATGCTGTCGATGAGCAACGACAACCACGTGCTGACCTTCGTGCTTGCCGTAGCGACGTTCGCCTTCGGCTACGGCGCTGCCAACGCCGTGTGGCCGTCGTTCTACAACGAGATGTTCAGCACCGAGGTCCGCTTCTCGGGCGTGGCGATCGGCACCCAGCTCGGGTTCCTGGTGGCGGGTTTCGCCCCGACGATCGTCACCGCGCTCGGCGGTATCCGGGAAGGCGGCTGGGTGGTCATCGGCGTCTTCACCGCCGTCGTCTGCGTCATCGCGGCCGCGTCGGCACTGACCGCTCGCGAAACCAAGGACGTGCCCACCGTTCTCCTCGGTAAGAAGACCCGGGGCTCCGAGCGCGACCTGGTGCGTCACTGATGACGACCAACTCCGACAGCGCCTCCACCAGCCAGGCCGACGTCAGCGCGGAGATCGCCACCATCGAATCCGCCTACCAGCGAACGGGTCTCGAGGAGACGCAGCCACGGCTGGACTACGCGCCGTACCGCAGCAGCCTGTTGCGCCACCCGACCAAGGACCTGCATCACGCGGACCCCGAGGGCATCGAACTGTGGAACCCGTGCTTCGGGCAGCGCGACGTCAACCCGCTCGAGGCCGATCTGACCATCGGTCACGGCGGCGACCCCATCGGTGAGCGGATGGTCATCACCGGACGCGTCATCGACGGTGACGGGAGGCCGGTGCGTCGCCAACTCGTCGAGATCTGGCAGGCCAATGCTGCCGGGCGCTACATCCACAAGCGCGATCAGCATCCCGCCCCGATCGACCCGAACTTCACCGGCGTCGGACGATGCCTGACCGACGACGAGGGCTACTACCGGTTCACCACGATCAAGCCGGGGCCATATCCGTGGAAGAACCATCGCAATGCGTGGCGGCCCGCGCACATCCACTTCTCCTTGTTCGGGACGGAATTCACCCAGCGGATGATCACGCAGATGTACTTCCCCGGGGATCCGCTCTTCGCCCTCGACCCGATCTACCAGGCGATCACCGACCAGAAGGCCCGCGACCGGCTCGTCGCCAGCTACGACCACGACGTCACGACCCACGAATGGGCGACCGGATACCGGTGGGACGTCGTGCTGACCGGCGCCAACCGGACACCGCTGGAGGAGTCATGACCACTCTGCTCACTGCGACGCCAGGCCAGACCGTCGGCCCCTTCTTCGGTTACGCGCTGCCGTTCGAGCGCGGCAACGAACTGGTCCCGCCGGGCTCGCCTGGCGCGATCCAGTTGCACGGCGTGGTCACCGACGGTCACGGCGATCCGGTGCCCGATGCGCTGCTGGAGATCTGGCAGGCCGACGCCGAGGGGAACGTGCCCGCCACCAGCGGCGCCCTGCGACGCGACGGTTGGACGTTCACCGGCTGGGGCCGCGCCGCGACCGATGACGAAGGCCGTTACGTCTTCTCGACGGTGCTCCCAGGAGCGACGAATCCCGGTGCGGCGCCGTTCATCATGATGACGGTATTCGCCCGCGGACTGCTGAACCGGTTGTTCACCCGCGTGTACCTGCCTGGTGACGCACTGGACGCCGACCCGCTGCTGAGCTCGCTACCCGCCGACCGGCGCTCGACGCTGATCGCGGTGGCCGAGGACCGGGGGCTGCGGTTCGACGTCGCTCTGCAGGGCGCACACGAAACCGTGTTCCTGCAGTATCCGGGGCACCGGCCGTGACGGACCTGTTCTGGCCGGGCGACCACCTGGCCGGCGAGCTGATGAGCGACGCGGCATTCCTTCGCGCGATGCTGACCGTAGAACAGCATTGGCTCGACGGCCTCGTCGACGCCGGGATCGCCCCTCCCGCGGCCCGAACGCCGTTGGCCGGTCATGTCGATGCGGCCGATGCCGAGGCCATCGCGCGGGGGGCAGACGCGGACGGCAACCCGGTCTCGGGCCTGGTCGCCCTTCTGAGGAAACGCACGCCCCAGGCGGCGTCGCGGTGGCTGCATCGCGGGCTCACCAGCCAGGACGTCGTCGACACCGCGCTGATGCTGTGCCTGCGCGACGTGCTCGACCGGATCGCCGCCGAGGTCGCGATCCAGGTCGAGGCCCTTGCGGAATTGGCCGACACCCACCGCGACACCCCGATGCTGGCGCGCACCCTGACCCAGCCGGCCTTGCCGAGCACCGCGGGCGTCAAGGTCGCCGCGTGGCTGACCGGCCTGCTCGATGCCGCTGAACCGCTGGCTGATGTGCGGACCGCGTTGCCTGCCCAGATCGGCGGCGCCGTTGGCACGCTCGCCGCTGTCGTCGAACTCGCCGGTTCGGTGGAAGCTGCTGTTGCGCTGGCGGATTCGATGGCCGACGGGCTGGGGTTGTCGCCCGCACCGCCGTGGCACACCACACGATCGCCAATTACGAGGATCGGCGATCTGCTGGTGGGGTTCTGCGACGCCTGGGGCCACATCGGCGCCGACGTCGCCACCGGCAGTCGCGCGGAGATCGGCGAGTTCGCCGAGGGACACGGCGGCGGCTCGTCGACCATGCCGCACAAGGCGAATCCGGTTCGCTCGGTGCTCATTCGCCGCACGGCACTGACCGCGGTACCGCTGGCGGCCACTCTGCACGCGGCGTCGGCGGGCAGCGTCGACGAACGCGCCGACGGCGCGTGGCACGCCGAGTGGGCCACCATCAAGACGCTGGCCCGACGAACCGTGATCGCCGCCGTACACACCTCCGAACTTCTGACGGGATTGCGGATCGACACCCAACGCGCCGCAGCGAACCTGGCAGGCGCGGGCGACCTGCGCGCCGAACAGCGCGCGATGGCGGAACTAGCTGGGCGGCAGCCAGATCCGGCGTATCTCGGTGCCGCCGATCTCCTCGTCGACGCGATCCTCGACCGCGCGGCCCGATACCGGAAGGACGCGTCATGAACGTCCCGCGTCTCGTCGGAACGGACTTCGGCGGTCCCTCCGATGCGCCGCTTCTGCTGCTCGGGCCGTCATTGGGCACGTCGGCCGACACGCTGTGGGCCAGGGCGGCGCTCCATCTGCGCGCGAACCTGCACGTGATCGCGTGGGACCTGCCAGGACACGGCCGCAGCCCATCCGGAGCCCCGTTCGACATCGCCGACCTGGCCGAGGGCGTGCTGGCGCTCGCCGATCGCCTCGGTGCCGAAAGCTTCCACTACGCAGGTGATTCCGTAGGGGGTTGCGTCGGCCTGCAACTGCTGCTCGACGCACCGCACCGGGTGGCGACCGGGACCGTGCTCTGTTCCGGCGCCGCCATCGGCACGCCCGACGGCTGGCAAGAGCGCGCCGCGACCGTCCGCGCAGGCGGTATTGCCGCCATCCACGGTGGCGCCGCCGAACGCTGGTTCGGCCCCGGCTTCGCGGCCGATCAACCCGAAGTGGCCACCGCGCTGCTCGGTGCACTGCGCGACACCGACCCGGAGAGCTACGCGCAGACCTGCGACGCGCTGTCATCCTTCGACGTGACCGCTCGCCTCGCCGACATTGCCGCCCCCGTCCTAGCGATCGCGGGTGCCGACGACATTCCGACTCCGCCGGAATCGTTGCGGCGCATCGCCTCCGGCGTCAAGGACGGCCGTCTGGAAGTCCTCGACGGCGTCGGGCACCTGGCCCCCGCCGAAGCGCCGGCGCGGGTCGCGGAACTGATCGCCGGGCATTGCGGGGTCGCGACCGGACGCCCCGACACCATCGCGGGGGTCCACGACGCCGGGATGGCCGTACGCCGCGCGGTACTCGGGGACGCCCACGTCGACCGTGCGGTCGCCGCGACCACCGACCTGACCGCCGACTTCCAGCGCATGATCACCGAGTACGCGTGGGGCACCATCTGGACGAGGCCGGGCCTCGACCGCCGCAGCCGGTCGTTCATCACGCTGACCGCGCTCGTCGCTCGCGGCCACCACGAGGAGCTGGCCATGCATCTGCGTGCCGCGCGGCGCAACGGAGTGACCAACGACGAGATCAAGGAACTGCTGATGCAAACCGCCATCTACTGCGGCGTACCGGACGCCAACACGGCGTTCCGGATCGCCTCGACCGTGCTCGGTGAACCGTCGTGAGCCGCACCACCATTCACGAGGACGCCGCCGAAGCGGTCGCGGGCATAGCCGACGGTGCCACCATTCTCGTCGGTGGCTTCGGCATGGCGGGCATGCCGACCCGGCTGATCGACGCGCTCATCGACCAAGGCGCACGCGGTTTGACCATCGTGAGCAACAATGCGGGCAACGGAGACACCGGGTTGGCGGCACTGCTGGCCGCCGGGCGGGTGGACAAGGTGATCTGCTCGTTCCCGAGGCAGGCCGACTCCTACGTGTTCGATGGGCTCTATCGCGCGGGCAAGGTCCGACTCGAGGTGGTGCCGCAGGGCAACCTGGCCGAACGCATCCGCGCAGCGGGCGCTGGGATCGGGGCCTTCTTCTGCCCCACCGGCGTCGGCACGCCACTCGCCGAGGGCAAGGAGACCCGCACCATCGACGGCCGCGACTACGTGCTGGAGTACCCCATCCGGGGTGACGTCGCGCTGATCGGCGCCCACGTCGGCGATACCGCGGGAAACCTGTTGTATCGCAAGACGGCTCGCAACTTCGGTCCCGTCATGGCCACCGCCGCGACACTGACCGTCGCCGAGGTCGACCGCATGGTCGCCGCAGGCGAGATCGACCCCGAGAACGTCGTCACCCCTGGCATCTTCGTCGACCGCATCCTCGACCTGTCCGCAACCGAATCATCGGAGGTCGCCTCGTGACCCTGCACGCACCCCCCCACCGGACGGTCGAACACCTCGACCGTGGACCGCTGGACCGCAAGGAGCTCGCGGCGATCATCGCGCGCGACATCCCCGCCGGGTCCTACGTCAACCTCGGCATCGGCCAGCCGACCACCGTCGCCGAATACCTCGACCCCGCAGCGGGAGTGGTGCTCCATACCGAGAACGGCATGCTGGGCATGGGCGGCCAGGCGTACGGCGAGGACGTCGACACCGACCTGACGAACGCGGGCAAGATCCCGGTGACCGAGACCCCTGGGGCGAGCTACTTCCACCACGCGGACTCCTTCGCGATGATGCGCGGCGGCCACCTCGACGTCTGCGTACTCGGCGCGTTTCAGGTCAGCCACCGCGGAGACCTCGCGAACTGGCACACCGGTGCACCCGACGCCATCCCCGCCGTCGGTGGCGCCATGGACCTCGCGATCGGCGCCAAGAACGTGTTCGTGATGATGAACCTGTTCGCCAAGGACGGGTCGGCCAAACTGGTCGCCGACTGCACCTATCCGTTGACCGGACTGCGTTGTGTCAGCCGCGTCTACACCGACCACGCGCTGTTCGAGATCGCCCTCGACGGCTCGGGCGTCCGGATCCTCGAGACGTTCGGCTCGACCGCCGCCGACATCGCCGCGATTTGTGGAGTTTGAGGAGCGCTCACCGCTCCTCAAACTCCACAAATCGCTCAGTCGGTGGGGGTGAAGACGGGGATGGACCGGCCGATGCGCAACATCACGACCGGGATGTGCCGCGTCGTCGCCGACTGGTAGCCGATGTACGGCGGAAACAGGTGGGTCATGTAGGCCCAGACGTGGTGGCGCTCTTCGTACTCGGGTTCACGCCACGTGGCCTCGAACGCCTGGGTGGCGATCTGCACGCCGATGGTCTCGCTCTCGCGGAGGTTGAGGTACCACTCCGGGTCTTTGTCGGCGCCGCCCTTGGACGCGACGATGACGATCTCACCGCCGACGTTGCCGTAGATCAGGGGCCTGACGTACGACTTGCCGGTCTTGCGACCCACGACCTTGATCAGACAGTGCGTCGTCAGCGCTTGGCCACCGACGGAACTGACGTCGACGATGTGCCCCTGCGCACCGCCCGAACTGAGATACGTCTCGAGATGCTCGCTCATCCGGTCACCCATCGGTGGCTCCCTCCGACTCGGTCGGTCGTATTGCGGTCCTGACTGCCAAGTAGATCAGGGTCGAGGTCGGCAGGAAGACGGGCACCCCAGCGACCTACACTCCTCGGGTGCCAGCCATCCCCGTCATCGCGCTGACCGGGTACCTCGGTGCGGGCAAGACGAGCCTGCTCAACCACGTGCTCCGCGCACCCGACGCGCGGATCGGCGTCATCATCAACGACTTCGGCGACGTCAACGTCGACGCGGGCCTGGTGACGGGCCAGGTCGACGACCCCGTCTCGATCGCGGGCGGTTGCGTCTGCTGTCTGGACGACGACGGCGGACTGGACGAGGCGCTCGAGAAGCTCACCGACCCCCGCCTCGCGCTGGACGCGATCGTCGTCGAGGCGAGCGGACTCGCCGACCCCGTCGCCGTGTCCCGGCTGATCCGCTTCAGCGGGGTCGAGCGGGTGCGGCACGGTGGTGTCGTCGACGTCATCGACGCGGCCACCCACTTCGACGTCGTCGACAGGGGCGGGATGCCACTGGCGCGGTACGGTGCGGCCTCCCTGATCGTGGTCAACAAACTCGATCAGATCCCCGAGGAGAGCCGCGCGAGCGAGTTCGCGCGCATCGAGGCCAGGATCCGGGAACGCAATCCGCAGGCGCACGTGGTCGGCGCGATCGGGGCGCGGATCGACCCCGCCCTCCTCTACGACGTGTCCGACTCGGACGACGGCACGGGTCAGCTCTCGATCCGCGAGCTGCTGATCGACGCGCACGCCGATCAGCCGGACCACGTGCACGCAGCATCCGTCACGGCGACCAGCGACGGCTGCCTCGATCCCGGCCTCCTGCTCGACCTTCTCGAGCAACCACCCGCAGGTGTCTACCGGCTCAAGGGAACCGTGGCCGTGCGCTCGCGCGACCGCGTGCGCAGCTACGTCGTCAACGTGGTCGGCCCTTCGGTGCACGTGGCGACGGCTCGGACGAGCACGCGCACCAACTGCCTCGTCGCGATCGGCACCCACTTCGACGCCGACGACGTCCGCGCCAGGATGGACGCCGCCCTGCGTCCGGTCGAGGGCACCGTCTCGGCGGTGAGCATGCGGCGCCTGCAGCGGTACCGCCGACTCAGCTTCTGATGCTCAGCGCCGCCACGTCGGCCAGTACCGCGGATGGCGGACGCCTTCGGTGCCCACCGCCCGGCGCTCGAGTCGGCACTGCACGCCGAAGTGGTCGGACGGGAACACGCGCGGCAGTGTGCTCGAGATCGGCTGCGTCCCAAGCAGTTCGATGTTCGTCGCCGCCCATCCGTCGCCCTTCAGGAGTACCCGGTCGAACCGGACGTGGCGGTGCTTGCTCTTGCTGTCGTAGCGCATGAGGTTGACGGAGGTGTCCTCGGTGAACCCGTCGTCGTGTGGACGCAGGGCGGCCCACACATCGCGATAGGGCTCGCCGATGCGCCCGTTCTCGTCGTCCCGCATGTTGAAATCGCCGAGGACGACCGCGTTCTGGGCCCGGCGGAGGGAGCCGAAGATCCGTCCGAGCTGTCGCGCACGCAACCGTGACGCCGCCTTGCCGCTCTCGAGATGGGCCGCGACGACGGTCAGGCTACTGCCGCCGGTGTCGAGTTCGGCGGTGAGGAACCCGCGTGCCAGATGCGTCGGAAGGCGGGTGTAGGTGGCGTTCTTGATCGGCAGCCGGGACAGCATCAACAGGCCGTAGTTGCCAAGATCCCTGCCGGTGACCTCGGCGCGGCGATAACGCACCCTGATCCACGGCTGAGCCATGAAGACGGCCAGTGCCGCCGGGGTGACCTCCTGAAATACCATGACATCCGGCATGTTTCGCGACAATATGTCGGCAATCGCCCGGTAGCGCTCGTCGGCGTAGAAGTCGCTGAACCAGATGTTGAACGTGGCCACGGTGAGCTCGTCGCGTGTCACAGGGGCGGCCCCGTCGGCATCGACCCATCGCTGCGAGTCCACGTCGAACGTCCCGACGGGCACGTTGCGCCGTCGCAATCTCAACGGACCGTCACCCTCGGCGGAGCGTCAACACCGTGATCTCACTCGGTGCGAACACTCGGAACGGCGGCCCCCAGAAGCCGGTGCCACGGCTGGTGTAGAGCTGCGTGCGTTCACCGTGGCTGCTCAACCCGTGCACCACCGGCTGGTCCAGCCGGACGAGGAAGTTGAACGGCCAGATCTGGCCGCCGTGCGTGTGTCCGGAGATCTGGAGGTCCACGCCCGCCCTCGCCGCCTCGGGGACCTGCTTCGGCTGGTGCGCCAACAGCAGAACGGGCAGCGACGGGTCCGCACCGGCAAGGGCTGCCTCGAGGTTGGCGCCATGCCCGACGGCGCCCGATCCCTTGGCCGTCGCGTCGTCCACTCCGGCGACGACGAGTTCGGCGCCACCGCGCTCGATGACGATGTGCCTGTTGTGCAAGGCATCCCAGCCGATGTCGGCCATGTAGTCGAGCCACTCCTGCGCCTCGTAGAAGTACTCGTGATTGCCGGTGACGTAGACGCGGGCCAGCCGCGCCCGCACGCCGGCGAGCGGTCGGGACTGCTGTTCGCGCACGGCCACGTTGCCGTCGGCGAGGTCCCCGACGTGGCATACGACGTCGGCGTCGATCTCGTTGACGCGGTCCGCGACGAGAGCGGACCAGCGGGTGCGGTCGATGGGCCCGTAGTGGGTGTCGGTGATCATCGCCACGCGCAGGCCGTCGAGGCCTTCGCCGAGCCTGGGGATGACGACGTCGACGTGCTTGGTGCGAGGAAGCCGCATCGCCTCGGCGTAGCCCCACACCAAAAGGACGAACACCACGACGACGACCGCGGTCGACACCACCCGCGACCGCGTCGGATCGTCGACGCCCAGCAGGAACAGCGCCAGCCTCAGCAGCTGCGCCAGCACCGACCACACGAACAGCACCCAGACCGCGCCGAGCAGCGCGTCCCCCACGGCTGCCGC
This sequence comes from Mycobacterium sp., assembly GCA_025963385.1. Taxonomy (GTDB): domain Bacteria; phylum Actinomycetota; class Actinomycetes; order Mycobacteriales; family Mycobacteriaceae; genus Mycobacterium. The sequence continues at coordinate 29,112 of JAOPUT010000310.1, read as the reverse complement.
CCAGTCGAGGTGCCGCCTGCCGTGCCCGAACGTCATGGCGAGCGGGAGCGCGAGGTACACCACACCGAACGCGACGGTGCCGACGACGAGCGCCGCCGTCGGCCACTCGTTGCCCGCGACCACCAGCGTCCACCACGGCACCCCCAGCAGGACCGCCATGATCGCGACGATGACGACGATGCGGAACACCCCGCGTCGGCGGTTTGGCGCGGCGTCCTCCACCACGACGGCCGGTGTGTCTGTCATGACCGCCGAGGTTACCTGCGATCGCAAACGTCAGGCGGGTGCGTCGGGATCCTTCTCGATGGCGATGACGAAGTCGTCGCCGTGCTCGACGACGCCCGCGATCACCGCGTCGTCGACCGCCTGGGCGGCATAGCGCTGCCGGATCATCATCGGATCCTTGCGGAGGTCCTTCACCAGCGCGACCGCCAAACCGACCATCACCAGCACGAACGGCAGCGCGGCCAGGATGGTCAGCGTCTGCAGGCCGGTCAGGGCATCGTCACCGCCGACGAGCAACATCACCGCCGCGACGGCTCCCGTTGCGGCGCCCCAGAATACGACGGTGGCGCGCTTCGGCTCGATGGTCCCGCGTTCGGACAGCGAACCCATCACGATCGAGGCCGCGTCCGCACCGGAGACGAAGAAGATCGCCACCAGCACGATCACCACGATGCTGGCGACCGCGGCCCACGGAAACTGGTCGAGCAGGGTGAACAGCTGCCCCTCGGTGGTGCCCTGGCCCGCGAGGTCGACTCCGCCCTGCTGGATGTTGATCGCCGCCCCGCCGAAGATGGCGAACCAGAACAGCGACACCGCACTGGGCACCAGCAGCACACCCGTGACGAACTGACGAATGGTGCGACCACGCGAGATTCGGGCAATGAACATGCCGACGAACGGCGTCCACGACAGCCACCACGCCCAGTAGAAGACCGTCCAGCTCTGCAACCAGGCATCGACGGCGCTGCCCTCGGCGCCGCTGCGGGCCGACATCATCGCCATGTCCTGCAGGTAGCTGCCCAGCGACGTCGGAATCACGTTGAGGATGAAAACCGTTGGCCCGACGATGAACACGAAGAGCGCGAGGGCCAGCGCCAGCACCATGTTGATGTTGGACAACCACTGGATGCCCTTGGCAACGCCCGACACCGCGGAGAAGATGAACGCGATCGTCAGCACGACGATGATGACGATCAGGACGGCGTTGCCACCGGTGCCGATACCCGCCACGATGTTGAGCCCACTGCGAATCTGCAAGGCGCCCAGGCCGAGTGACGCGGCGGAGCCGAACAGCGTGGCGAAGATCGCCAGCATGTCGATGACCTTGCCGAGCGACCCGTTCGCGCGGTCGCCGATCAGCGGCTCGAATGCGGCGCTGATCAGTTGCAGGCGGCCCTTGCGGTACACGCCGTAGGCGATCGCGAGACCGACCACGGCGTAGATGGCCCACGGGTGCAGCGTCCAGTGGAACAGCGTGGTGGCCATCGCCGTCTGCATGGCCTCCGGGTTGCCGGGCGCACCCGTGCCGGGAGGCGGTTTGACCAGATGCGACAGCGGCTCGGCGACCCCGTAGAACATCAGCCCGATGCCCATGCCCGCGCTGAACATCATCGCGATCCACGACACCGTCCGAAACTCGGGTTCCTCGTCGTCGCGGCCGAGCGGGATGGCGCCGAACCTGCTGACCGCCAGCCACAGTACGAAGATCACGAACGCCGATGACGTCACCACGAACAGCCAGCCGGTGTTCTCCATGGTCCAGGTCAGGGCCGCGCCGGACACACTGCTCAGCGACGGGGTGCTGACGAAGCCCCACACCAGGAACCCGACCGCGATCACCGCGGTCACGCCGAACACCACCCAGTCGACGCCCCGACTGCGCGTCTGCTCGTCCTCGTCGACGGGGACGTCGAGCGCGGGGTGGGGAATCACGCCGCCGGACCCGGTCTGCAGGACCTTAACCACCCGGCGGCGCTTGCGCGGTACGGCCGCCGCCGCTGGTTGCTCGGTCGGGGTTTCGAGGTCGAGTTTCGCTTCAGTCGTCACGGCAGCAGCCTTCGGTCAACGGTCGGCGTACAGGTGAGGAACACACAACTACCTCACAGGTGGCCCGTCAACCGGTGGAATCGAGTGGCGGTACGCCGCTACCGTCGGCTGGTGCCGCTCCGCAACCGCGTCGCCCCGTCGGGTGAAATCCTGGCAACGGCCGCCAGAGGCACCTTCATGGGCAACCGGGGAATCCTCCACGACGAGAACCAGCACATCGTCCGGCAGTCGCGCTCGGACGCATGGCTGATCTGCCTGCTCGACTTCCGCGGCCGCCGGCGTCAGGTCATGAGCCCGGGCACCTACACGGAGTTGTTCTTTCTCGACGAGGCGGTGGCGCTGGCAGCGGGCCACCGACCGTGCGGCGAGTGTCGCCGCACGCACCACCGCGCGTTCATCGATGCGGCGAACGTCGTCGACGGCGATCCGATCGTCGGAGCGAAGGCCCTCGACGGCCTGCTGAAGGCGTCCCGGTCGGCGGCGCGCCGAACGGCACCGATCGCCGAGCTGCCCGACGGCGTCTTCATCGCGTTGGCCGACGGGGACTTTCGACTCGTCTGGCGCGGCGCGCTTCACCGTTGGACGCCAGCGGGTTACGTGGATCCCGTGGCGACAGCCGACCTCGAGGTAGCCGAGGCGACGGTGATGACGCCGGCGTTGTCGGTCGCCGCACTCCGGAACGGGTACGGCGTCGAGGTCCACCCGTCGGCGATGTCGACGCCATTCGCGGAGGGTATCGACGTCGAACGGTGACGCCCGTAGGTCAGTCTTCCGGCAGGTCCAGCGAAAGATGTTCGTGCACACCGAGCCAACGACCGTCGGCGCCCCGCCGCAGGACGATCGTCTCGCGCTCACGCTGCTCGTCGTCGACACCCGCCAGGCGGGTGCGCACGACGTGCGTGAACACGGCGACGTCGTCGGAGATCAGGTCGATCCGCGGATCGAGCGAACGGCAGGACAGCACGCGGAACCCGTCCTTCTCCCACTCCGCCCACTTCGCCTCGTAGGCCGCCCGCGTGGGAAGCAGCGCCGGCTCGGCGTGGAAGAGGAACGTCGCCTCGGGCGCGAAACCGTCGAAGTAGCGCGCGGTGTCGTGGGAGCCGAACGCCTCGATGACCTCGACCGCCGCCTGCATCGCCGAAGCGGAGAGCTCATCTGAATCCGGCATGCCCTGAAGCCTACGTTTCAGCCCGCGAGCTTCAGCGGACGACCTTGACGAACTCCATCGTCGGATCGGAGACGCTGATCGGATTGCCCGCGTCTCGCAGCGCGGTCAGCAGCGCGAGCACGTCGTCGTCGAGCCTCTCCCCCGGCATCACCAGCGGGATGCCAGGCGGGTAGGGGGTGATGGCCTCGGCAGCAATCCGTCCGGCGGCCTTCGACAGACCGACGGATTCCACACCTGCGAAGAACGCCTCGCGTGGCGTCAGTACGGTCTCGGGGCGCACGGCGAGGACGTTGGCGACCAGCGGCGCCTGCGTGCCCACGGACCGCACGCCCGCATGTCGCGCGACCTCGGCGAAGCCTGCCACCAGGCGGTCCATGTCGGCGTCGGTGTTGCCGATGGTCGTGATGCACAGGACGTGCCCGCTGCCGCCCAATTCGGGCTGGACGCCGTGGACGCGGTTGAGCCGTGCGACGACGTCCCTGGCATCCATGTTCAGACCCGACGTTCCGACGAGGAGCTTGGTCTCGTCGAGCTGGTGCAGCCCGGTGCCCTCCCCCGCGAGATGCTCGGGCCGCAGCACGGTCAGCCCGCCGATGGCGGCGAGCCGGTCGGCAGCCCGGCGCGCCCTGTCGAGCGTCGCGTCGAGGAGGTCTCGTCCCTGCAGCATCATCTGACGGCGCGCCAGGTCGATCGACGCCATGATCGCGAAGTGCGGGCTGGTCGTCTGGATCAGCTGAAGGGCGCGGCGCACCGTGGCCGGGTCGAGGACGGCGGGGTCGACGTGCAGCACCGCCGCCTGGCTCAGTCCGGACAGGATCTTGTGCACCGACTGGACGGTCGCGACCGCGCCCGACGTCTCGCCCGGCTTCGGAAGGTCGGGGTGGAACGCGAAGTGCGGTGAATGTGCGCCGTCGACAAGGAGTTTGGCGTCGTACCGACGGCAGACGGCGGCGAGCGCCGCGATGTCTCCGGTGGTGCCGTAGTACGTGGGGTGCAGCACCCACAACGCCTTCGCGCCGCTCTCCTGAAAGGCACGGTCGACGACTTCGGCGTCCAAACCGTGTGCGACACCGAATCGTTCGTCCCAGCGCGGTTCCAGCCAGACCGGCCGCGCGCCGACCTGAACGAGGCCCGCGAGCACGGACTTGTGCGCGTTGCGCGCCACCAGCACCGGCTCGTCCGGCCGCAGCGCCGACAACGCCACCGCGATGTTGCCGCTCGTCGAGCCCTGTACCAGGATGAAGCTCTGCCCGACGCCCCAGGCGTCGGCGATCAGCTGCTCGGCTTCGAGGATCGGGCCCTCGGGACAGTGCAGGGTGTCGGTGTCGGGCAGGTTGTTCAGATCGACCTCGGCCAGGTGCTCGCGGAACCACGGATCCAGGGTCCGGCCGCCCTTGTGACCCGGGCTGTAGAACGGCGCCTGATCACGCTCGACGAATCGCCTCAGCGAGTCGAACAGCGGTGCCGCGTCATGCATCAGAGCTCGTAGACCCGCTTGGCATTGTGTACACCGATCATGTCGACGATCCTGGTCGCGTCGTCGATCCCGCAGTCACCGGTGCGCACCCAGTCGCCGAGCACCAACCCCATGGCGCGACGCCACAGCACCGATCCGAGCACATGCAGTTCGGGCGGACCGAACGCATCCGAGGAGTACAGCTGCTTGGCGAACGGCGCGGTTTCGAGCGCTTCCGCGACCAGACCCGTCGAGCGCGCGCCCAGGTAGTTGATCGCCAGTCCGACGTCGAAGTTCACGTGGTCGAACGCCTGCGCCAGATACCCGGCCTGGCGCTGGAACGGGTAGCAGTGCAACAGCAGCACGGGAACTGGTGTCATGGTGCGCAGCAACGGCAGCAGCAGCATCGGATCGCTGCGGTGCAGGTCCATGTCGCGGTCACCGAAGCCGACGTGCACCTGGATCGGCAGGCCGTGCGCGGCGGCCTCGTGCACGCCGAAGGCGATCAGCAACTCGTCGTCGACCCGCAGTGGACCAGGACCGGCGCTCAGCTCGCGCGCGTGCGCGACCACGTCGGCATCCGACGGTCGCGTCCAGTCGATGTCGAATCCGACGCGGTAGGCCGCAATCGTCTTGGTGCCCACCACTTCCTGGTTGTCCACCGCAGCGCGCAGCGCCGATCGGAACGCCTCGGGAAAGTCCTCTGCCGACGTCCCTCCCTCGAGCAGGTCCTCGGTGAGGCGTTCGAGCCGCAGGATCTCCGAGGACGGCACGTCGCTGAGCTTGGTCAGCTGCTCGGGGGTGGTGATGAGATCGCCCTTGAACCCGGTGTCGACAACCCAGCGCCCGACGCGCGCGGCGGGCAGCATGACCCTGGCCAACTCGTCGGGCGAGAACTCGTTGCGTCGCGCCCAGTAGTCGTCCGCCGGGGCCAACGGCTCAAGTCCGAGAAGCGGTGCGCACCAACGTCGGATGGAGAGGCCGAGCGGTGAGTCGAACTGGGTCATGAAGCTCGGCACGGGGTCGGTGGACCCCTCGTTGATCGCCGCCTCGAAGTCGGCTCGGTCGACGGGCTCGTTGAAGTTTCCGTGGACGTGATGGTCGATCAGTTCGATGTCACGCAGGTGGGCGGCCAACGCCTCGGGCACCTCGTCGTGGACCCCGGCGAAGACATCGGGAAGATCACCAGCCGGCATAACGGGCCACCTCCTCGGCGTTCACTCGTCCAGCGGCGGCGTCGGCGATGGCCGTGCCGAGGATCTCGACCGCCCGGCCCGCTTCGTCCTCGGTGAGCACCAGCGGCGGCGTGATCTCCAGTACGTTGCCGCCGACGTAGTAGACGACCGCTCCCAACTCCCACGCACGGTAGACCACCTGCGCGGCCAGCCGCGAATCCCGCTCTCCCGTATCGGGATCGACGAGCTCGAGGCCGATCGCCAGACCGCGACCGCGGACGTCCCCGATGCGGTCACTCGGCAGCGCCCGCAAACCGTCGGACAGCAGGGCGCCGACCTTCGCGGCCCGCTCAGGCAGTCGATCGCCGACGATGGTGGCCAGCACCGCGCGGCCCGCTGCGGTGCACACCGGGTTGCCCGCCGTGGTGAGCAACGCTGCCGCGGGCGGGTTGTCGAGGATCTCGGCGGGCCCGACGGCCGCCGACAGCGGCAGCCCGCCGCCGAGCACCTTGCCGAACGTGACGATGTCCGGCGCCACGCCGTCGTGCTCGAAGGCGTGCAGCGTGCCGGGGCGTCCGAGCCCCATCTTCACCTCGTCGCAGATCATCGGCACGCCGTGGCGCCTGCACAGCTCGTGCAGCCTGGCGAGGAAACCGTCGGGCGGCACGACGAGACCACCGTCGGACAGGATCGGTTCGACGATCAGGCAGGCGATGGAACCGCTGCGCAGATGCTCGTCGGCGAGCTTGAGGCAGCCGGTGACGTCCTCATCCACGTCTGTGCCGACGGGCCGAAAGGGGTTGGGGTACGGCAGGAATACGGCGTCCGGATCGGCGGGCGCACCCGCGTCGACGTGCACACCGGACACACCCATCGCGACACCGACGCCGCCGTGGTAACTGTGCTCGAACGCGATGACGGTGCGCTTCCCGGTGGCATGCCTGCACGCGCGGAGCGCGACGTCGTTGGCATCGGAGCCCGCGTGCCCGAGGTACACCCTTCGCTCCCCTGTGCCGGGCACCAGCGCCAGGAGGTCCTCGGCAAGACCCACCGAATCCGGGTGCACCGCCGACAGTCCCCCGGAACCGGGAGCGTTGCGCACCGCCCGGCTGACCGCCTCGACGACCGCAGGGTGCCCGTGGCCGAGTCCACTGGCCGTCCAGGTCGCCGACAGGTCGAGCAGCTCGCCGCCGTCGGGGGTGACGAGCGTCGAGCCGTGACCCGAGACGACCTCAAGCGGGAAGAACCGGAGCTTCTCGATGCCCGCGATGACGGCTTCGTCACGCGCGTAGAGCGTGCTCATTCGGTCCGCACCCCTGGCGTCTGGGCCAGTTCGGTGCTCAGCGATTCGCCGACCCGCTTGGCGATGCCCGACGCAGCGAGCGCGATCACCAATCCGATTACACACCAATACAATCCGAGCAACGGTGCGTCCGACCACGTGACGGCACCCTTGACGTTGAACCACAGCACGGTGGCGATCACGACCGCGCCGAGAGCGGGCAGGAGCAGGCCGAGCACCTTGCCCTTGCCACCGTGGACGGGGACGAACTTGGGTGAGCCCACGAACCACATCGCCGCGATCTCGACGAGCAGATAGCACACCATCAGGCACACCGAACCGGCGACGGCGAACAGGAAGTAGGTGTTGATCGCGGGGTTGCCGGTGCCCATGTCGGGCCAGCCGAGGGCGCCGCAGATCAGGTCGACGACGAGGGCCACGCCGACGACGACCCACGTGGCCAGACGTGGGCCCCCCGTGCCCTGGTGGATCTGCGCCAGCGCCTTCGGGCCGAACCCATCGCGCCCGAAGGCGTACAGCATGCGGCCGGACGTCGCGGAGCACGCCAGATGGCAGCCGAACGCCGACACGATGGCGGTGAAGATGATCAGGAGGCTGAACCACTGGCCGACGTAGCTACTCCCCAAGTCGCCCAACGTGTTTCCCGAGTTCTGGAATGCCTCGAGACCGGCTGCATCGGTGCCGAACCCGACGACCTGAGCGAACATCACGACGACGAACAGCACACCGGTGAGAAGCAGCGTCCCCGCCAGTGCCCGTGGGATGTTGCGGCCGGGGTTGTCGGTCTCCTCGCCCATCGACGCGCAGGCCTCGAAGCCTGCCCACGACAGGAAGGCCGCGACGACGGCGCTGAGCACCGCGGAAGCGGACACGCCATCCAACGAGAACGCGCTGAAGTCGATCCCGGTCGTCGGCGCGCCGCCCTTCGCGAAGATCACCACGACGAGCACGATCATCGCGAGGATGCCGACACCTTCGATGCAGAGCAGGATCTTGGCCAGCAGCCGAACGTCGCGCCCGGAGAGAAGGAACGAGATCGCTGCGCCCACGACCACAACGGCCAGCCACGGCAGCTGATACGGATCGTCGTTACCCGGCTGCAATTCGGCGATGAAGGCGTTGACGAACGCCGCAGTGAGCGCCAGGGTGCCGATGGCGAAGCCCACGTACGCGCCGAGCATCGCGAAGCCGGAGAAGAATCCGGCCCGCGGCCCGATCGTGCCGCCGACGAGTCCGTACGCGGATCCGGCGTGATTGAGGTGCCGGGTCAGTCGGACGAAGCTGTAGCCCACCAGCGAGACACCGACCAGGCCGATGAGGAACACCAGCGGAATCGCCTTGCCCACGGTCCCGATCAGGCCCTGCCCGTTCCCCGACATCGCCAGGGTGGGCCCGACCAGGGCGACGGACATGGCCAACGCCACCCAGAACGGCAGCCTGCGGTGGGGAATCTGGTCGGTTTTCCCTGACGGGTTGGCCGCCGATGTGTTCGTGCTCATCGATGTCTCCTTCTTCTCAACAACTCCACGCCAGGCGCAACGCCTGCGTGATTTCGGCCGGCGGTAGGTCACCGAAGGTGGTCAGTTCGTAACGTCGCACTGCGACAAGGCCTTCGATGACTTCGGGGGTGAGCAGCTCCGCGGCGATCACCGACTTCTCCAACGCGTCGATGGCTTCACGCTGGCCGGTGGGTAGCGGCAGTGGCGCAGCGGCCGATTGCGACGGGTTGTCGGGTATCTCGGCAGGCAGCTCGAGCCCGCGGTCGATGCCGCGCAGGGCGCTGCCGAGGAAGGCCGCGGCGGCCAGGTAGGGATTGGCGCTCGGATCGATCAGCTTCAGTTCGGCGTTGGCACCGTGGGGACTGCCCGGCGTGGCAGCGATGAATCGCACCGCTGCTTCCCGGTTCTCGAGACCCCAGCACGCCGCCGCGCCCGCCCAGTTGCCCGGCTTGAGGCGCAGTGCCGACAACGCCGAGCCGGCGTACACACCGATGAGGTCGGGCAGTGCGTCGATGACACCGGCGATCGCGGCACCGCCGTCACGCCGGATGCCGTACGGGCCCTCTCCTCCGGAGAACAGCGGGCCTTGCTCGTCGGCCAGTGACAGGTGCAGGTGCGCCCCGTTGCCCGCGGCTCCCTCGAAGGGCACCGGCGCGAACGAGATTCGCAGGCCGTGCCGCGCGGCCGCGCGACCGAGCACGATCCTGGTGAGGATGACGGCGTCGGCCGCGGCGACCGGCGTGGTCGGCGCCAGCGAGACCTCGAGTTGGTCGTGGCCGTACTCGGTGTGGATCTGTTCGACGCTCAGGCCCGCGCGCTCGGCGGTCGTCGCGAGGTCGACGAGGAACGCCGAGCGGTCCAACGACGTGCGGATGCCGTAGGGCGACCACGGCTCCGTCGAGGCGGGCCCGCCGTCGGGGGCGATCATCGTGCACTCGAGTTCGGCGCCGACCAGGGCGGTCAGGCCACGGTCGGCGGCAGCCTGCGCCGTGCGCGCCAGGAGCGAGCGCACGCACAGCGGCGCCGGGTCTCCCGCCTGGTCGGTCAGGTCTCCCGGCGCCCAGGCGATGCCGTCGTCGATGACGCGTGCGGTCACCGGGTCGATGCGGATGCGCAGGTCACCGGTGACGCCGATGGTCGGGGTGAAGGCGATGCCACTGTCGACGCAGAACACGCTCCACGACGGTGACACGCCCATCCCCGAGCGCTGGAAGTCGCCGAGCCTGCGCAACGGGACGTACTTGGCCCTGGTGATACCCGCCGGATCGGTCACCGAACCCGCCACCAGCTCAACGCCTTTGGCGCGCAGATCCTCGATGATGTCGTCGGTCGACATCGGCATGCGAACTCCTTCTACGGCCCAGGGGTTCAGTAAGTCTGCGAGGAATCTATGTCATGTATGTTTCAGAATCTTTAAATTCGACGGTTTATGGTTGATTCATAAAATCGTGGATCGGAGGATGCTGGCATGTGTCGTCTCCTGGGTGTCGTGTCCGCCAGGCCCATCTCGGTCGTCGATGCGGTCGGCGACGACGTGCTGACCGACTTCGTCGCCCTGACCAAGGTCCACGGTGACGGCTGGGGCGTCGCGGGCGTGGCTGGCATCGGCGACACGCCACACGTGCAGGTGTCCGCGGGCAGCGCGCTCGGCGACCCCCAATTCGACGCGGCCATGCGCGATGGTCACCGCGATGGTCACTCCGTCGCCTCGCTGGTGCACCTCAGGTGGGCGACGAACGGACTCGCCGTGGAACCGCAGAACTCCCATCCGTTCCTGGCCGACGGGCTCGCGATGGCGCACAACGGGTCGATCAAGCCGATGGGTCCGCTGAACGATCTCGTCGAACCCGGGTTCGCCGCGTCGCTGCGCGGAACCACCGACAGCGAGCGCTATTTCGCGGTCATCCGCCAACACCGCCGTACCGCACCGACCCTGGCCGAGGCCGTCCGACGCGCCGTCGCCGACCTGCGTGAGATCTACCCCGACGCCAGCCTCAACGCGCTGCTCCTCGGCGAGGATCGGTTGATCGTCGTGCACGCCCACGCGCGCAGCCGTCTGCTCGACGAGGACATCGAGGAGATCAGCGCGACCGATCTGCCCGCAGAGCACCTCGAGGACTACTTCTCGTTGCGGATCGCGCGCCCGGCGGACGACACCGTGGTGGTGGGTTCCACCGGTTTCGGCGACCTGCCATGGGAGCCACTGCCACCGGAGTCGGTGGTCGAGGTGTCGTTGCGCGACACGTCGGTGACGGTGCTCCCGCTCGTGACACATTTACCGCGATGAGCGACGACAGCGTGGCCGCCAGCGCCAGTGCCGCCCTACCGACGTTGAGCAAGGCCGAGCGACGGGTGGCGCGGGCGCTGCTCGCCGACTACCCCAGCGCCGGGCTGGCCAGTGCCGCCCGGCTCGCCGAGCGGGCCGAGGTCAGCCCGCCGACCGTGCTGCGGTTCGCGCAATCGCTTGGCTACGAGGGATTCACGGATCTGCAGGTGGCGCTGCGCGCGGAGTTGACGGCGCGGTCCAACGGTCCGCTGACCCGCCTGCCGAGCGCGCCCGCCGCCGACAGCCTCCTCGATCGGCTGTTGCACCAGGCGCACGCGCAGAATGCCCTGGCGGTGCAAACCCTGGCCCAGATACCTGCTTCGGCGTTGGAGGCAGCCGTCGCGCTCCTGTCGGACACCAGCCGATCCCTGTACCTGCACGGCGGTCGGTTCTCCCACCTGCTGGCGGTACACCTCGCCCAGCATCTCGAGCAACTGCGTCCCGGCGTGCGGTTGCTCGCCGACCCCGGTGGCCGCGACCTCGGTGCGATGATCGAACTGTCCCGCAAGGACGTCGTCGTGCTCTTCGACTACCACCGCTACCAGCGCAGCGCTGCCGAGCTGGCGGCCAGAGTCCACCGGGCGGGCGCGACGATGCTGTTGATGACCGACGACCTGGCATGCCCCGTGGCGCCCGAGGCCGAGGTGGTCCTTGCCGCGTCGAGCACGGTGGGCACCACCTACCAGAGCATGGCGGCGGGCTTCCTGCTCACCGAACTGCTCATCCCCCTGGTGATGGACGCGGTCGGCGAACCGGCCAGGACGCGGATGGCACTCTGGGAGGACCAGCGGAGCACCGAGCTGCTGAGCTAGCGGCATCGAGTGGCCAGTCATGACACGCGAAAGGTGCTTAGGTGCTGGATAAGTGGCCAGTCACGGCCGGTTGGTCACCTTGGCGCCTGCGTCGCGCGGCAACCTGAGCGTCTCGACGACGGTGCCCAGCATGAGCGCGCCGAGCAGCAGGAACGTCCAGGCGTAGGCGGTGCCGGGACCGTGCCCCTGCTCTGCGGCCAGCGGGGTGAGGATGCTCAGCGCCAACGCCCCGACCGCAATGCCGAGGCCTGCGGCGAGCTCCTGCACGGCGGCATTGAGGGTGTTCGCATGCGTCAACTCGTCCCCGCTGACGTCGGAGAAGGCGAGGCTGTTGTAGGCCGTGAAGCCGATCGAGCGCAGTGCACCGCTGACGAACAGGATGACCGCGATGACGGCGACGGGCATGCTCGGCGCGAGGCACGCCAGCAACCCGTAGCAGCCGACCGAGAGGACGGCGTTGACGATCAGGACCCGGCGAATCCCGAAGCGCCGCATCAAGGGTGTGGTGGTCGGCTTGATCGCGATGTTGCCCACGAACAACATCGCGACCAGCAGTCCCGAGAGGAACGGCGTCCACCCGAAGACCAGCTGGAACTGCAGCGGCAGCAGGAACGGCACCGCCGTGATGACCAGCCGGTAGAGCGAGCCCGCCGACACCGTGATCCGCAGCGTCGGGACGCGCAGCACCTGCAGCTGGACCAGTGGATGGCGACTGCGCAGCAGGTGCCACGTCGCCACGGTCAGCAGGAGCACGGCCGCAGCGCTGCCCACGGCCACCATCGCCCAGTGCGTTCCGGTGACGCGGATGCTCTCCAGCGCGATCAGCGCCGCGGCGCTGCCCGCGCCGAGCGTGACGAGCCCACGCCAGTCCAGCGGACGCGGCGACGGGTCCGCGTCTCCTCGGATCAACTTGAGGGACAGGAGGAATCCGACGATGCCTATCGGGATGTTGACGAAGAAGATCCACCGCCAGGACCCGACCGTCGCGATCGCACCGCCGAGCACCGGAGCCACGACCGGCGCGGCAAGCGCAGGCCACGTCAGCAGGGCGATCGCCCGCACCAGGTTGGCCTTGCCGCTGAACCGCAGCACGGCCAGCCTGCCGACGGGCACCATCATCGCCCCGCCGACGCCCTGGAGGACACGCATCCCGACGAGCATCGGCAGTGACACGCTCAGCGCACATCCGATCGAGGCGAGGGTGAAGATCGCGATCGCGGCAGCGAACACCGGCCGCGCACCGAACCGATCGGCCACCCAGCCGGAGGCAGGGATGAGCACCGCGAGGGTGACCAGGTAGGCGGAGATCGCCACGTTGACGTCGAAGGGTTCGACGTGGAACGACGTGGCGATCAGCGGAATCGCCGGGGTGATGATCGTCGCGTCCAGGATCTCCATGAAGAACGTGCCAGCCACCAGCAGCGCCATTCCCCTGGGGAAGGGCGCCGCGTGATCGGGCGGCTCGGTCGACGACATCGCTGACACCGTAGTGCCCCGCGCCCGTGGGGAGCAGCCGAGGACGCTGGGGCAGTTGCCCGTGGTTTGCTCCGGCGCCTCAGCGGATCTGCCGTTCCACTTCACGTAACACAATCGCATTGCGCGTCAATTAGCGTGGTGAGATGAAGGCCACCTCGCTGCGAACACTGGGCGTGGAGGAGGAGTTTCACCTGGTCGATCTGCGGACCAGGCGATTGACCGCCCGTGCCCCCGAACTGTTGGCCGAGCTGTCGGACACCTATGTCGCCGAACTGCAGCGCTGCGTCGTCGAGATCAACAGCGGCGTGGTCGACACCCTCGAGGGTCTGCGTGCCGACCTGCTCGGCCATCGTCGGGTTCTGGTCGATTCGGCAGCCAAGCTGGGTATGGGCGTCGTCGCGGCGGGTTCAGTGCCCTTGTCGGTACCCGCCGAGATGCAGGTCACCCAGACGGCGCGGTATCGACAGATGCTCGCCGACTACCAACTGCTGGCCAGGGAACAACTGATCTGTGGCACCCAGGTTCACGTCGGCATCGAGGACCGTGACGAATCGGTGGCGGTCGCCAACCGGGTGGCGCCGTACGTGCCGATCCTGTTGGCGCTCAGCGCGAGCTCACCCTTCTGGGCCGACGGCTCGGACACCGGCTACTCCAGCGGGCGCACCCTGGTGTGGCAGCGCTGGCCCACGACGGGGCTGGCGGCGCCGGTGGCCACTGCCGCCGAGTACGACCGCCTGGTCTCCGACCTGGTGAGCAGCGGCGCCATCGCCGACTCGGGAATGGTGTACTTCGACGTCAGACCCGCCATCGCGACGCCGACCCTCGAACTCCGAGTGTGCGACAGCTGCCCGTCGATCGACACCATCGTGCTGATCGCGGGGCTCTTTCGCGCTCTGGTCGAACGCGAGCTGGACGCACTGCGATCGGGAGCCCCCGCCCTCGTGCTGTCCGCCCCGCTCGGGCGCGCCGCCCTCTGGCGGGCAGCCCGTTCCGGACTGGAGGGCGACCTGGTGGACGTGGTCGGTCTGCGCGGCCGTCCGGCTGCCTGTGTGGTCACCGATCTGGTCGGTTTGCTACGACCGCAGCTGGAGGAGGCAGGCGACTGGGCGGTGGTCAACGAACTCGTCGAGCGCGTGCTGATCGCAGGGACGTCCGCGACCAGGCAACGGCGGGCCCTGCGCAGGCGCGGCCGACTGACCGACGTCGTCGACCAGTTGATCGACGAGACCGCGGGGACGTGGCCCGCCGCGGCCGCGACCGTCGTGCAGGACCCCACCCTGCTCTTCGGGTACCACCCCCACCGCGAGTACGACTCCGGCGACACGCACGCCGCCACCAGCTACGACGAAGCGGTGTCGGCAGACGGCCGCCCCCGGTCCCGCTACGAGACGATCCTGAACACCGTCGCCGACCTCGGCGTGGCCACGCTGCGAGCCCGCGAGGGCGACGTGGAGCAGGACCAACGCGCCGAGAACGTGACCTTTCGCGTCAGCGGTCAGAGCCGCGCGCAGGTGTTCCCACTCGACCTGGTGCCACGCCTCGTCGTGGAGAACGAGTGGGCACTCCTTTCCGCGGGCCTCGGTCAACGCGCGCGAGCACTGAACGCGTTCCTGCGCGACGTCTACTCCGAGCAGGAGATCATCGCCGACGGGGTGATCGGCGCCCACGCACTGGACCGCGCACCGGGCTTTCGCTCCGCAGGCCGACTGTCCAAGGCCGCGGTCAGGGCGCACGTCTGCGGGACCGACCTGGTGTGTGACCGGGCGGGTAACTGGATGGTCCTCGAGGACAACCTGCGCATCCCGTCGGGCGCCGCGTACGCCGTCGTCAACCGCCGACTGCTGAACCAGCACCTACCGGAAATCGTCCGGCCGCCAGACATCGGCGACGCCGACCAGGTGCCGTCGATGCTGCTGGAGACGCTGCGGGCGGCGGCGCCGTCGAGTTGCGATGGCGTGCCCTCCGTCGTGGTGCTCTCGAGCGGGTGGGAGGACTCCGCCTGGTTCGAGCACACGTTCCTGGCCAGCGAGATGGGCGTGCCACTGGTGCAGACCTCGGACCTGTCATTCCGGGACGGAAGAATGGTGCGGCACATCGGGTCCGAGGTCCATTCGGTCGACGTGATCTACGCGCGGATGGACGAGGACATGCTCTTGTCGTCGACGGGTTACGAGGGCGCACCGCTACGCGGCGGGCTCCTCGCCGCGGTCGGCGGTCGGCGGCTCGCCATCGTCAACGCCCTCGGCAACGGCATCGCCGACGACAAGGCCATCTACGCCTACGTCCCCGCGATGATCGAGTACTACCTCGGGGAGAAGCCAACCCTGGCGCAGGTGCCGACGTGGATCTGCGCCGAACGCGCGCAACGTGACTACGTCGTGGAGCATCTCGCCGAACTCGTGGTGAAGCCGATCGACGGCTTCGGCGGCATCGGGGTCCTCATCGGCCCCGACGCCTCCACCCAGCAGTTGCAGGACCGCCGTCGCGAACTCGAAACGCAGCCCGAGCGGTTCATCGCCCAGGAGGCGATCGCGCTGTCCACCCACCCCACCTTCGACGGCGAAGGCATGTATCCCCATCACGTCGACCTGCGGGCTTTCGTGCATCTGCGCTCCGGCGGTGGTGACGCCGTGACCGCGCACGTCATGCCCGCCGGGCTGACGCGAGTCGCGGCGCACGGGTCCAGGATCGTCAACTCGTCGTCGGGCGGCGGCAGCAAGGACACGTGGATACTCACCGGTGGCCGGGAGCGGAGCGACCGGGGTGCCGATTCCGGACCGGCGTCACCCTAGGAAGCGGAGCGCAGCGTGTGCGGGATATGCGGCGAGATCCGATTCGACGGCCGATCCGCCGATGTCGTGGCGGTGGCCAGGATGACGGACGCCATGGCGTCCCGAGGACCGGACTCGGACGGGGTGGTCGCCCACGGGCCGATCGCCCTGGGGCACCGGCGGCTGTCGATCATCGACCTGTCCGAGTGCGGGGCGCAGCCGATGGTGGACAGCGACCTCGGGCTGACCCTGGTCTTCAATGGCTGCATCTACAACTATCTGGAATTGCGGCGAGAACTGGAAGACGCTGGCCACCAATTCTTTTCGACGGCAGACAGCGAGGTCGTGATCAAGGCGTTCCATCGGTGGGGCGTCGGGTGCGTGGACCGCTTCAAGGGCATGTTCGCCTTCGCGATCGCCAACCGTGACACCGGCGTCGTCACCCTCGCCCGCGACCGGTTGGGCATCAAGCCCCTGTACGTGGCGCAGACACCCGGGCGAGTGCGTTTCGCCTCGACCGTGCGTGCGCTCCTGCGGGCCGGCGACGTCGACACCGAGCTCGACCGTTCGGCGCTGCACCACTACATGAGCTTCCACTCGGTGGTTCCGGCGCCGCTGACGATGTACCGCGGCGTGCGCAAGCTGCCTCCCGCGACCGTGCGCGTCATCCGACCGGATGGCTCACACACCGACACCGTCTACTGGACACCGGTTTTCGAACGCGACCCCGCCCGCGCCGCATGGACCGACGAAGACTGGCAGGACGCCATCATGGACTCGCTGCGCACCGCGGTGGCGAGGCGCATGGTGGCCGACGTCCCCGTCGGCGTGCTGCTGTCCGGCGGAATCGACTCGTCGCTGGTGGTGGCGCTGCTGGCCGAACAGGGCCAGCACGGGTTGGCCACGTTCTCGATCGGCTTCGATTCGGCAGGCGGTGAGTCGGGTGACGAGTACTCCTACTCCGACCTGATCGCCGAACGCTTCGACACCGATCACCACAAGATCCACATCGACGGCTCGCGGCTGGTGCCCGCGGTGCCGAAGACCATTGCGGCGATGAGTGAACCGATGGTCAGCCACGACTGCGTCGCGTTCTACCTACTGTCCGAGGAGGTCAGCAAGTCGGTCAAGGTCGTGCAGTCCGGCCAGGGCGCCGACGAGATCCTCGCCGGCTACGACTGGTACCCACCGCTGGCGAACGTGGAGCGCAGTCAGACCACGGCCGCCTACGCCAAGGTCTTCTTCGATCGCAGCCACGCCGACGTGCTCGACATCTTGGCACCCGAATACGTTGAGGCCGAGAGCGATCCGAGTTGGCGGTTCGTCTCGGACCATCAGGGGGCGCCGGGCGCGGAGACCGCCGTCGACGCCGCGTTGCGGTTGGACACCCAGGTGATGCTCGTCGACGACCCCGTCAAGCGAGTGGACACGATGACGATGGCGTGGGGGCTGGAGGCCAGGGTGCCCTTCCTCGACCACGACTTCGTCGAGCTGGCCGCGACCTGCCCGCCACACCTCAAGCTGGGCTCGGGCGGCAAGGGTGTGCTCAAGGACGCGTCGCGCGCGCTGCTGCCCGCGGAGGTGATCGACCGCACCAAGGGCTACTTCCCCGTGCCGGGGATTCGGCATCTGCACGGCGAGATCCTCGACATGGTGCGTGATGCGCTCACGAACGACGCGGCACGCACACGCGGGCTGTACCGCCAAGACACCGTCGACCGGTTGTTTGCAGCACCCAACGAGACACGAACCACGTTGGGCTCCAACGCCTTGTGGCAACTCGCCGTGCTGGAGATGTGGCTGCAGAGCATGGAGCGGTAGCGCAGTGGACCGGCAGGTGCGCGCGACGTACGGCGCCTCGGTGTCGCCGGACGCGACCGCGTTCGCCCACCTCGTCGATGACGGTGGCTACCCGCGTGCGGTCCAGCGATTCCTACGCGGCAGGCACGCGACGTCGTCGCGCGACGTCGAGCTGCCCGTCGAGGGTCCGGTCACCAAGGTCATCCACTCCGCCGACGGGCACTGGCTTGCGTGCGAGGTCGCGCCCTTCGGCGGCACCCGCACCCAGATCTGGGTCGTGACGACCGATCCCGACGACCGCGATGCGCGGCGCATCGAGGGCTGGCCCACCGGCGTTCCCGAGGGCACCGCCGAGCTCGTCGGCTGGGACGGCACCCGGGTCGCCGCCATCCTCACCGGGGAGGACGGGGTGGGCTCCTCGTGCTTGATCGATCCGGCCGACGGCAGCACGACAGTGCTGGACCGCCGTTCGGGAGGCAAGCTGATCGACGCGTGGGCGGGCGCATCGCTGGTCCGGGTCGGGCCGCGCGGCTACCGGGACCTGATCATGCTGCACGGGCTGACCGAGATCGCCCTGCTGCCATCGGATCCCGGCTCGACGACCGACGCAGGCGTCATCCTCGACGACCATCAACCGCGCCGACTGCGATCCGGCCCGCACGGCGAGGTGCTGCAGCTCTACCAACCAGCCAAGACCTATCCAGTCAACAGCACGCGTGGTTACGTGCGCGCGCTCATCCGCAGCGACAACGGCGCAGAACACACGCGGCTGGTCGAGGTGACCACCACCGAGGACGGCGTGTCGTATCACGTCGTCGCCGAGCGGCCGGGGTACGACCTCGACGAGTTCGCCGTCAGCGACGACCTCTCGACGGTCGCGCTGCTGTGGAACATCAACGGGTGCAGTGAGTTACAGGTCCTCCAATACACCGACAACACGCTGGGCGAGCCGATCCCGCTGCCAGGTCCCGTCGCGGGCGAGCTGAGCATCAGCGCAGGCGGGTCCATGGTGGCGGTCACCGTTCAGGGGCCGTCGACGCCGCGAACGGTCGAGCTGGTCGACCCGCGGTCCGGCACGTGGGAACGGATCGACCGGGCACCGAGCGGCGGCCACCCCACCACCGATCCGCGGCTCGTCGGCATCCGGGCGAGGGACGGTCTCGACTTCACCGGGTGGTTGTACGAGCCCGCCGGCGGCGAGTCCCTCGGCGCCATGATCTATCTGCACGGCGGCCCGGAGGGTCAGGCGAGGCCGGACTACAGCGAGGTGTTTCCCGAGCTGCTCGATGCGGGAATCACGGTGCTCAGCCCCAACGTTCGCGGATCAGGTGGATTCGGAAGGACGTTCTCCCATGCGGACGACAGACATCTGCGCTTCGGTGCCATCGACGACGTCGCCGACTGTGCACACTTCCTCGTTGACGCCGGCCTCGCCCACCGAGATCGGATCGCCTGCTGCGGCTGGTCGTACGGCGGATATCTGACCCAGGCGGTCCTGACGTTCCACCCCGAGCTATTCTCCGCAGGCATCAGCATCTGCGGCATGAGCGATCTGGGCACCTTCTACCGCAACACCGATCCGTGGATCGCCGCCGAGGCCTATCCGAAGTACGGCCACCCGATCAGTGACCGCGACCTGCTGGACCGGCTCTCCCCGCTGGTGCGCGTCGAAGCGCTGACCGCTCCCCTGCTGCTGGTGCACGGCGGTAACGACACCAACGTGCCGGTCGGCGAGTCCCGCCAGATGTTCGAGGCCTTGCAGCGACGCGACAGGCGGACCGAATACCTGGTCTTCGACGACGACGGCCATGCGATCGTCAAGCGGGAGAACCGCGCGGTGCTGGTCAAGACGGTCCGCGAATGGCTCACGGCGGCCTTCACTTCGACGTCGAACGCCGAGGCGCCAGGCGAGTGACGTCCAGGCCACGATCGACGAGGTCGGACGGCACCGGTTCGCCCAGCACCAGCGCAGCACCCAGCCGGGCCGCCGCCGGCGACGTCTGGATCCCGTAGCCGCCCTGCCCCGCGAGCCAGAAGAATCCCGGCGCCGTGGGATCCTCACCGACGACGAGGTTCCGATCGGGAGCGAAGGTGCGCAGTCCCGCCCACGACGAGGTGACGCTGCGCACGCCGATGGTGGTGGCCGCGTTGATCGCCTCGATGGCACGGGCGATCTCCACCTCGTCCGGTTTGGCATCGCTTGGCGGACAGGGGGTCTCGTCGGCCGGCGAGCAGAGGAATTGAGCCCCTTCGGGATTGGCGTAGAACGACTCGTCGACGTCGCTGCAGTTCGGAAACCCTTTACTGGCCTCACCCAGTGGTGAGGGCACCATGAAGATCGATCGTCGCAGCGGCGTCAAACCGACGCGCTCGATACCCGCAGCGGCGGCGACGTCGTCGGCCCACGCTCCCGCGGCATCGACGACGACCGGGGCCCGGTGGAGGCGCCCGTCGGCGGTGGCCACCGTCCAGCGGTCGCCGTGGCGCTCCAGTGACGTCACCCCGGCGTTGCGGACGATCTCGGCACCGTTCGAACGGGCGCCGCGGACGTACCCCTGGTGGATCGCGGCCACGTCGAGAGCCAGTGCCCGCGGTTCGTACATACCCCGCTCCGCCGTCCCGGGCCTGAGCAAGGGGAACACCTCGCAGCACTGGTCGCCGTCGAGCAGTTCGACGTCCGAGACCAGCGCCCGCACGGACTCCACCATGCGGTCGACGCGATGTCCGCGTCCGGCGAGCGCGATCTGCAGCAGCGGTCGCGGGGTCACCAGTGCGGCGTCGAAGATGTCCGGCGGCTGCTCGAAGAACGCGCGGCTGGCCGTCGTCAACGCTCGAACCTGTTGTCCACCATATGTTTCGAGGAACAGAGCCGCCGAGCGGCCGGTGGTGTGGTACGCCAGCGTCGACTCCATCTCGAGCAACGAGACACGCACCGACCCGGAGAGCTCGTAGGCGATCGAGACGCCCGCGATGCCGCCACCGATCACGATCACGTCGGCGCCGGTCTCCGTCGGGGTCATCGCACCGAAGCTATTGGCGTCCCGACGATCCGTCCACCTCGAATGCTGCACGTATCCTGTGAGCCATGACGGAGAACCGATGAGTGCGGGGTTGTTCGGGCTCCTCGACGACATCGCGGCCCTGGCCCGGCTCGCGGCCGCCTCGGTCGACGACATCGGTGCCGCGGCGGGCCGGGCGACCGCGAAGGCCGCCGGAGTGGTCATCGACGACACCGCCGTGACGCCGCAGTACGTGCACGGAATCACGGCCAAGCGCGAGCTGCCGATGATCAAGCGGATCGCCATCGGATCGCTGCGCAACAAGCTGCTGTTCATCCTGCCCGCCGCACTGCTGCTGAGTCAGTTCGTACCGTGGCTGCTGACGCCGATCCTGATGCTCGGGGCGACGTACCTGTGCTTCGAGGGGGCCGAGAAGGTGTGGGCCCGCTTCGGCAAGCACGGCGGGCACGGGGGCCATGCCGCCCCCATGGGCGCCGTCGGTGAGGACGCCGAACGTCAGATGACGTCGAGCGCGATCCGCACCGACTTCATCCTGTCGGCCGAGATCATGGTCATCGCGCTCAACGAGGTGGCCGACCAGGCGTTCGTGCCGCGGCTCATCATCCTGATCATCGTCGCGCTGGTCATCACGGTCGCGGTGTACGGCGTCGTCGCGCTCATCGTGAAGATGGACGACATCGGGTTGAGCCTCGCGCAGCGGTCGTCGCGGGCCGCGCAACGGGTGGGCCTCGGTCTGGTGTCCGCGATGCCGAAGGTGCTCGCCACGCTCTCGGCCGTGGGCACCGTCGCGATGCTCTGGGTGGGCGGCCACATCCTGCTGGTGGGCACCGACACCCTCGGCTGGCACGCGCCCTACGGCGTCGTCCATCACCTCGAGGAGAGCGTCCATCACGCGGTCGCGTCCATCGGCGGCCTGCTCGCATGGTTGGTCAACACCGGGATCTCCGCGGTCATCGGACTGGTCGTCGGCTCGGTGGTGGTGGCGATCGTGCACGTCCTTCCGTTCGGCAAGAAGGACGCTCACGCTTCCTAGCCGGTGGCCGCGTCCAGGTACTGCAGCAGATCGTGGGCGGCCAGCTCGATGTCCTTGTGTCGCCACTCCGACGCCCGATAGACGCAGGCGATCAGCGCGCTCCGGTGGAGCCGCCGAAAGTCGCCGTAGACGAAGGCGTACCGCGCCTTCGTCTCGTCCTTGGCGCCCTCGGTGAGACCGAGGTGCCATTCGGCATATTCGGCCCAGGTGTGGTTTTCCAGGAACGCGTTCTGATCGTCCGCCTTCGGCTGAACGGCTCCCCAGTCGCTGTCGAGCACGTACTGCTTACCGTCAATCAGCTTGCGCGCCTTGGCCACCGCCGCGGCGTTGAGCGCATACTTCGCCATGCGTGCGAATACCCCGTGGCGGCGGCCGTCATTCAGTGGCGCGCGAGGATCATCATCGCGACGTGCAGCGACGTCCGGGACTCCGCGCTGGCGAGGTCGACACCGAGCAGTCGCTCGATGGCCGCCAGCCGGGCGTACAGCGTCGGCCGCGATACGTGCAGACGCTTGGCGAGCTCGGCCTTGTTGCCGCCGACCTCGAGGAACCCGGCGAGCAGATCGAACATCTCGTCGCCG
Source organism: Mycobacterium sp. (assembly GCA_025963385.1). Classification (GTDB taxonomy): domain Bacteria; phylum Actinomycetota; class Actinomycetes; order Mycobacteriales; family Mycobacteriaceae; genus Mycobacterium. The sequence continues at coordinate 6,640 of JAOPUT010000310.1, read as the reverse complement.
TACTTCGCCCGTCGCTCGAGCAGGCCCCGCAGCTCGGTCTCGGCGAACGCCTGCACGCGGGGGTCGGGCCGGATCAGCGCGATGAGCCCGCGCAGTCGCACGTCGGCCGCGCGGTAGAACGGCCGGGGGTTCTCGGTCATGGCCAGCGCCACCTCGGCGACGTGCCCCGACTCCGAGAGCCCGCCCGCGGCGTCGACGAGCCTGCTCGACTCCGGGCCGACACCGACGACGCACTGCGACACCCCGTCGACGTGGAGAACGGCACGACGGATCGACGTGGCCACCTCGGCCAGGGCACGGTCGGCATCGTGCCGCGTGCCGACGGCCATCCCGATCTGGATGGCCCGTGGCTGCGGCGCCAGCAGCAGGTCGATCTGACCGTCGTCCCGGCTGGCGGTCAGAGCGCTGTGCCCGCCGGACCGGACGGCGTGCACCACCGCGTCCAGCGTCCGGCTTCGACGCTGCTGGACCAGCAACTGATTGGCGGTGACGCTCTCCTGTGGGCGCACCGTCACCGGGACGTACGTCAGCGCGGGCCGCAGGCCGAGCGCGTGGGCACGGGCGGTGGCCTCGCTCTCATCCCGGATCCGGCCGCGCAGCAGTTCGTCGACGAGGCCGCTCTGCGCACGCATCTCGAGTGAGGTGCGGTCCTGTTCGACCATCCGGTGCAGAGCCAGCGCCTGCGCCGCCCGTTCGAGGGTGGTGACGGTGCGGTCGTCCGCGTCGCCGTCGGGGCTGCGACCGAGCGGCGCCACCAGCCGTCCCCACTCCTGCCGGTACGGCCCGACGGGACGGGCCACCCACGTTCCCGGTCCCGTGACCGGGGCAAGCCGGGACCGTCGCTCCCAGTCGGCGAGCAGTTCGGTGGGCGGCACCGCCCGCCCGACGAACGCCAACACCTGGCGGTTGAGGTCCTCGAGGACGATCGGGGTGTCGAGCATGTCGGCTGCGGCAGCGACGATTTCGTCGACCGAGGCGCGCCGCATGCTGAGGGTGGTGAACGCCTCGTGCACGCGGCGGGCGTAGTCGACCTCGGCGTACTGCTCGGCCACGATCCGCCGGTGCACCTCCTCGGTGACCTCGACGAAGCGCACGGGATGGTGCAGTGCGACGACGGGAAGCTCGAGGTGTGAGCCGACGTCCCTTACCGAAGCCGGCACCTCGTCGACGTGCAGTCCGAGTTCGACGACGACCGCGACGGCGCCGGCCCGTGCCAACTGCGGCAGGTAGTCGTCGCGATGGCGCACGTCGGCCAGCGCCTGCCCGGTGGTCAGCACCATCTCGCCGCCCTCGAGCAGGTTCGACAGGTCGGCCAGGTCGCTGACGTGGACCCATCGCACCGGCCGGTCCAGCACCTCCCGGTGTTCGGCTCCGCAGACGATCTCGGGCTCACCGGCCTGCAACACCGGCAGTGCCAGGATCTCGCGAACGGTGGGCTGCATCGAGCACATCGTAAAGCAGTGGCCCGTATTGCTTACACATCGTCGGGCGCTCTCGAGGTGAACGGCTCGCACACTCGAGGCATGACACTCAGCACTCGCGTCCGCACCATCTCCCACTGGGCAGGCGGCAAGCACTTCGCCGGCTCCTCCGACCGCACCTCCGAGGTCACCAACCCCGCGACCGGACAGGTCACCGGCGAGCTGGCCCTTGCCGACGTGGCCGACGCGCGTGCCGTCATCGACGCAGCGGCAGCGGCGTTCCCCGCCTGGCGCGATACCTCGCTGGCCAAGCGCACCGCGATCCTGTTCGCCTTCCGGGAACTGCTCAACGCCCGCAAGCACGAGCTCGCCGAGATCATCACCAGCGAGCACGGCAAGGTCGTCTCCGACGCGCTCGGTGAGGTCAGCCGCGGCCAGGAGGTCGTCGAGTTCGCTTGCGGCATAGCGCATCTGCTCAAGGGCGGGATGACCGAGAACGCCTCGACCAACGTCGACGTGGCGTCCATCCGTCAGCCGCTCGGCGTCGTCGGCGTCATCAGCCCGTTCAACTTCCCCGCCATGGTCCCGATGTGGTTCTTCCCCATCGCCATCGCCGCCGGGAACACCGTCGTCCTGAAGCCCAGTGAGAAGGATCCGTCGGCGGCGATCTGGATCGCCGAGCTGTGGGCCGAGGCGGGCTTGCCCGCAGGCGTCTTCAACGTGCTGCAGGGCGACAAGATCGCGGTCGACGAACTGCTGACCAACAAGGACGTCAAGGCAATCAGCTTCGTCGGTTCCACGCCGATCGCGCAGTACGTCTACGCCACCGGCACGCTGCACGGCAAGCGGGTGCAGGCCCTCGGCGGCGCCAAGAACCACGCCATCGTGCTACCCGACGCCGACCTGGACCTGGCCGCCGACGCGATGATCAACGCCGGCTTCGGCTCGGCGGGTGAGCGCTGCATGGCCATCTCGGCATGCGTCGCGGTCGGACCGATCGCCGACGAGCTGGTCGCCAAGATCGCCGACCGGGCCAAGGGACTCAAGACGGGGGACGGCACCCGGGACTCCGACATGGGGCCGCTGGTCACCAAGGCGCACCGCGACCGCGTGGCGTCCTACGTCGCCGCAGGCGAGGCCGACGGCGCGACCATCGTCGTGGACGGGCGCGGCGTGACTGTGGACGGCGAGGCAGACGGTTTCTGGTTGGGCCCCACGCTCATCGACAACGTCACCCCCGAGATGAGCGTCTACACCGACGAGATCTTCGGCCCGGTGCTGTCGGTGGTCCGCGTGAACTCCTACGACGAGGCACTCGACCTCATCAACTCGAACCCGTACGGCAACGGCACCGCGATCTTCACCAACGACGGCGGCGCCGCCCGGCGCTTCCAGAACGAGGTCGAGGTCGGCATGGTCGGCATCAACGTGCCGATCCCCGTGCCCACCGCCTACTACAGCTTCGGCGGCTGGAAGAGCTCGCTGTTCGGTGACACCCACGCCCACGGAACCGAGGGTGTGCACTTCTTCACGCGTGGCAAGGTGGTCACCACACGCTGGCTCGACCCGAGCCACGGTGGGATCAACCTCGGATTCCCGCAGAACAGCTGAGGCCAAGGAAGACAAGGGAGACTTGCGAACATGACCACTGACACCGCCGACACCCCGTCGCTGCGCTCGCCCCAGGACCTGTTGCCCAGCGGACAGGACCTGGCCACCGCCAAGGCCGAGGGCGCCCACGCCTACGAGCTCGACCGCAAGCACGTCTTCCACTCGTGGTCGGCGCAGGCCCAGATCAAGCCGATGACCATCGTGGCGTCCGACGGCCAGTACGTCTGGGACGGCGACGGCAACAAGCTGCTCGACTTCTCCGGGCAGCTGGTGTTCACCAACATTGGCCACCAGCATCCGAAGGTCGTCAAGGCCATTGCCGACCAGGCCGCCAAGTTGTGCACCGTCGCGCCGCAGCACGTCAACGCCGCCCGCTCGGAGGCGGCGCGGCTGGTCGCCGAGCGCACGCCGGGTGACCTCAACCGGGTGTTCTTCACCAACGGCGGGGCCGATGCCGTCGAGCACGCGGTCCGGATGGCGCGGCTGCACACCGGCCGCTACAAGGTGCTTTCGCGCTACCGCTCCTACCACGGTGGCACCGACACCGCGATCAACCTCACGGGTGACCCCCGCCGCTACCCCAACGACTACGGCAGCGCAGGCGTCGTCCACTTCAACGGCCCGTTCCTGTACCGCTCGTCGTTCCACGCGGAGAACGAGCAGCAGGAGTCCGAGCGCGCGCTGGACTACCTCGAGCGCCTCATCCAGCACGAGGGCCCGGCGTCGTTCGCGGCGATCATCCTCGAGTCGGTGCCGGGCACCGCGGGCATCATGGTGCCGCCGCCCGGATACATGGCAGGTGTCCGCGAGATCTGCGACCGCTACGGCATCGTCATGATCGCCGACGAGGTGATGGCCGGGTTCGGGCGGACCGGGAAGTGGTTCGCCATCCAGAACTTCGACGTCACCCCCGACCTGATCACGTTCGCCAAGGGCGTCACCTCCGGGTACGTGCCGCTCGGCGGTGTGGCGATCAACGACGCCATCTACTCCACGTTCGCCGACCGCGCCTACCCCGGTGGCCTGACCTACTCCGGCCACCCGCTGGCCTGCGCCGCCGCCGTCGCGACCATCAACGCGATGGAGGACGAGGGCATGGTCGCCAATGCCGCGCGCGTCGGCTCCGACGTGCTCGGGCCCGGCCTTGCCGATCTCGCGGCGCGGCACCCGTCGGTCGGTGAGGTCCGCGGGCTCGGCGTGTTCTGGGCGATCGAACTGGTCGCGAACCCGAAGACCCGTGAGCCGCTGGCGCCGTACGGCGGATCGAGCCCGGCCATGAACGCGACGATCGCCGCCTGCAAGGCCAACGGCCTGCTGCCGTTTGCGAACTTCAACCGGATCCACGCGGTGCCCGCGTGCAACATCACCGACGCCGAGGTCGCCGAGGGGCTCAAGGCCCTCGACGCGGCGCTGACGGTGGCCGACGGCTACGTGGTCTGACGCAGTCGGCGAGGCGAGCGGCTACAGCTTGCTCGCGGCGAACGCCGCTCCCTCGCCCACCATGCCGTTCGCGACGTAGCTGGTGTGCGCGTCGTTCGGCGGGTCGGTGACCACCCCGTCGACACCGTCGCACACCGAGTCGGCAGGCGCGCACAACTCGATTGTCCGGTCCGCGAACAGCGGGCCCGGCGCGATGACTGGCACCTCGTACTTGGGAACGAAGTCGGCCGCCGGCTTGCCGAACAGGACGACGGCCGCCACGTGAGTGGCGGCCTCCGGTGACACCGGCGGGGGGACCAACTCGGCGGGGACGCTCGCCGGCGTCGTGGCAGAGGCCGTCAAGCCCGTCACCGCGGCCCCCTGCGAGTAGCCCCCGAGGATCAGCCGGGTCTGCGGACACGCCTCCGACATGAACTGCACGCGGAAGGCCTCGTCGCGGATGCCGTCGGCCACCGTCCTCGGAAACCCCACGACGTCGGCGAAGTCGCCGCTCGCCGGGTAGTCGACCGCGTAGCCGCCGACGGTTCGCCCGCCCGCCTGCGAACGCACCGCGTCGACGAATGCCTGACCCACGTCACCGAGCCCCGGCCACTGCCCGGTTCCCCTGGCGAACACCACCTCGACGTCGGGACACGGCTCGGCGGACGCGGTGGGCACCGCCACCGACCAGCCTGCCGAGGCGCTGAGTGCCGCGACGACCAGACACAGCGCTTGCCGACCTCGCATCGTGAACCCCACCCCTGCCGATCAGCCAGCGAACCACGGATGGCACGCCCCACCGCCGTTTACCCATAAAAAATTCGCGCAAGCACGGTGCGCTGGTTTGGGTACCCGGTCCCCATGGCTACGGAGACTGAGTACGACCTGATCGTGATCGGTTCTGGACCCGGCGGGCAGAAGGCGGCCGTGGCCGCGGCCAAACTCGGCAAGACGGTCGCCATCGTCGAGCACGGTCACATGCTCGGCGGCGTGTGCGTCAACACCGGAACGATCCCATCGAAGACCCTCCGCGAAGCGGTGGTGTACCTGACCGGGATGAACCAGCGCGAGCTGTACGGCGCGAGTTACCGCGTCAAGCAGAAGATCACGCCCGCCGACCTCCAGGAACGCACGTCCCACGTGGTGAGGCGCGAGATCGACGTCATCCGCGACCAGTTGGTCCGCAACCACATCGACGTCTACCTCGGTCACGGCAGTTTCGTCGACGCGCACACCATCAAGGTCGAGGGTCGCGACGAGGCCGAACACCGCACGCTCACAGGCGAATTCATCGTCATCGCCACCGGCACCACCCCCCGCAGGCCGGACGGTGTCGACTTCGACTGCGAGCGCGTGCTGGACTCCGACGAGATCGTCAACCTGAACTTCATCCCCGCGTCGATGGTGGTCGTCGGCGCAGGCGTGATCGGCATCGAGTACGCCTCGATCTTCGCCGCACTCGGCAGCAAGGTGACGGTGGTCGAGAAGCGTGACACCATGCTCGACTTCTGCGACCCCGAGGTGGTCGAGGCGCTGCGCTTCCATCTGCGCGACTCCGCCGTGACGTTCCGGTTCGGGGAGGAGGTGACCGACGTCGACGTCTCCGCCACCGGCACGTTGACGACCCTGGCAAGCGGCAAGCAGATCGCGGCCGAGGCGGTGATGTACTCGGCTGGGCGTATCGGGCGCACCGACGGTCTCGACCTCGACGCGGCAGGTCTGGCGACCGACGACCGTGGCCGCATCGAGGTCGACGACCAGTTCCGAACCAAGGTCGAGCACATCTTCAGCGTCGGCGACGTCATCGGCTTCCCTGCGCTGGCGGCCACGTCGATGGACCAGGGCAGGCTGGCCGCCTACCACGCGTTCGGAGAGCCCGCGAACGACATGACCGCGCTGCAGCCGATCGGCATCTACACCATCCCGGAGGTGTCGTTCGTCGGCGCCACCGAGTCCGAACTGACCAGCAAGGCCGTCCCCTATGAGTTCGGGGTGTCCCGGTACCGCGAACTGGCCCGCGGTCAGATCGCGGGTGACTCGTACGGAATGCTCAAGCTGCTGGTCTCGACGGACGACCGAAAACTGTTGGGCGTCCACATCTTCGGCACCGCGGCCACCGAGCTCGTGCACATCGGCCAGGCGGTGATGGGGTGCGGCGGGACCGTCGACTACCTCGTCGACGCCATCCT
>JAOPUT010000306.1 GCA_025963385.1 Mycobacterium sp. | reverse complement strand
GTCCCCGCCAGTCCGCTGCTGGACGCCGGTAGCAGCCCGCTCGACGAACGTCAGCGAGCCGTCGTGCAGCGCGTCTCCGACGCCGAACGCGCCCACATCCTGGCTCTGCCCAGCAACGATCCGCTGGATGCCAAGCTGCGCTTCCGCGTGCAGGCGACGGGACCGGAACTGTTCGGTCAGCCCGCGGCCATCCGCGCGACATTGTTTTCCAATGCAACGACTCTCGACGCGATCGCGGACCGGCTCGCCGCCGGTGTGCGCCGGGTCGTGCTCGTCGGCTGCGGGGACTCACTGGCCGTGATGGTGGCCGCCAGGCAGGCGCTCGAGAGCATGCTCGGCGTGCCGTGCGAGCCCGTGCAGAGCCTTGAGTTCGCGTATTACCAAGCAGATCTGGTCGACGAGGCGACGGCGGTCATCGCGCTGTCCAGTTCCGGTGAGACCACGCGGACAGTCGAAGCGCTGCTGATGGCACAGCATCGCGGATCGTATACCGTTGCCATCACCAATACGGCTGGCTCGACCTTGCAGACCGAGGCGAACATCTCGCTGAAGATCGAGGCCACGCGGGTCGGCTGGCCCACCCAGTCGTCCACCGCGGCGCTGGCGCTGCTCCTCGAACTCGCCATTCGGATCGGTGAGCGGCGGGTGTCTTCCGCAGCAGCAGGCACACCCCCCGTCGCTGCGCTCGCCCCTGCCCTGCGAGCGGCCTTCGACGTGCTTCCCGACACGATGGCCGCCGTGCTGGACCGGATCGACCCGCTGATCGCCGAGATTGCGGAGGCGGAGGTCGCAGCCGGAGTTCGGCACGTCCTGTTCTCCGGCGCAGGCCCCAACCTCGCCTCGGCGATCGTCGGCGCGGCCAAGGTCAAGGAGTGCACGACGCTGCACGCGACCGAGATCCAGGTCGAGGAGTACCACCACTACAACTCGCAGAAGGCCGGCGAGCCCCTGTTCCTCGTCGCGCCCTCCGGACCGTCGGTGCCACGGGCCGTCGACACCGGCCGTGACGCACTGCGCTGGGGCGGGCGACTCTACGTCGTCACCACCGAGGGGGAGCGCGCCTTCGACGACTCGGGGGGCCGGGTCATCACGCTCCCGCCCGTGCCCGAGTCGCTGTCACCGCTGCTGTATCTGCTCCCGGTCCAGCTGGTCGGGTATCACCTCGGGCTCAGTAGCCATGCCGCGGCGGCGCGCGATGCCTGACGCCCCGACCCTCGTCTGCGTCGGCAACCTCACGATCGACGAGGCCGTCTCCCCGAGCGGGGAGCGGGTCGAGTCCATCGGTGGGGACGCCCTGTTCGCCGCACTCGCCGCGCGCTGGACCGGTGGGAATCCGGCGATCCTCGCACCCCTCGGGGACGACGCACCTCCAGCGCTGCTGGCGGCGGTTCGGATGGCGGGCACCGATCCCGAGACTCTGCCGCGACGGCCGATGCCGATGGTGCGCAACGTCGTTCGCTACGACGACGCGGGCGGCAGGGTGTGGGACCTGGTCCTCGGCGATGACCACTTCGAGGCGCTGTCGGTCCACCCGTCCGATGTCACAGCCGTCGTGCTGCGCGCCTCCGGCGTGCTGCTGTCCGCGATGGCCCTGCACGCCCAGCTCGAGCTGGCCCTCTGGCTGCGCACCCGCACGGCCGCCACGATCTACTTCGACCCGCAGGAGGACTACGTCGCGGGAAATGAAGATCGGCTTCTGGACGCGGTGCGGGCCTGCGACGTGTTCCTGCCCAGCGAGGTCGAGGCCACGGCTCTGGCGGGCACCTCAGACCTGAACGCCGCGGCGCGGACCTTTCTCGGCATCGGGCCGCGGGTGGTCGTGGTCAAGCGCGCGGCAGCGGGCTGCCTGGTCGCCACCAGGGAGCACCCCGAGCCCGTCCTCATCCCGGCGGATGCGGTCGAGCCCATGGACAGCACGGGTGCAGGCGACGCATTCTGCGGCGGGTTCGCGGCCGAGCACCAGCGCAGCGGGGACGCGATCGCCGCCGCGCGCTCAGGTGCCGCGGCCGCCCGCATCGCCGTCAGCGGACCGGGCGTCACCGCGCTGCTCGATGCCGTCACCGCGACGAGCGGAGTGGATCGATGACCCGGATCACCGTGATCAACCCGAACACGTCTACCGAGCTCACCGAAGCGATCACCGCTGCGGCACAGTCTGTTTCGGGCGACGGGGTGAAGGTGGCGGGAGTCAACCCCCCAGTCGGCGTGCCGAGTGTCGAGAGCTACGCCGAGGAGGCCATCGCCGCGGTCGGAGTCCTCGAGCAGATACGCGAACACCAGGTCGACACGGATGCGTTCGTGATCGCCTGCTTCGGCGACACCGGTGTGCAGGCGGCCCGCGAAGTCGCCACGTGTCCCGTGGTGGGGATGACCGAGGCCGCGCTGCAGACCGCATGTCTGGTGGCGCACCGGTTCGCGGTCATCACGCTGCCGCCGCGCACGATCGCCCACAGCGACCGTGTCGTACGCGCACTGGGGCTGGAGCACCGCTGCAGTGTCGTGGCGGTCGACGTGCCCGTCGCTGAACTGGTGGGCGGCTCGGCGCATCTGCTCGATGCGTTCACCGCGGCCGCCCGCGAGGCGATGGCGTCCGACGGCGCCGAGGCCGTCGTCCTTGGGTGCGCAGGTCTCGCCGATCTCGTCGAGCCGCTGTCGCGCGCGCTGGGCGTACCCGTCGTCGACGGGGTCGCGGCCGCCGTCGGGATTGCGACCGGTCTGGTGGCGATGGGCCTGAACACGTCGCGCGCCAACACCTTTGCCGCCGTGGAGCTGCCATGAGCGTGCTCTTCCGTCAGGTGCTGACCTACGACGCGGACGCTGCGGCAGGCATGTCCGGTCCGGAGGACGTCCTGGTCGAAGGCGACCGGATCACCGCGATCGGTGAGCACCTGACGGCCCCGCCGGGTACCCGGATCATCGAGGGCGCCTGCCGAAACCTCCTGGTGCCAGGGTTGATCAACGCGCACTTCCACTCACCGGCCAACCACCTCAAGGGATCGGTGCGTAGTCTGCCGCTCGAGCTGTTCATGCTCTTCGAGTCGCCGTCGGACCCCGCCCTGACGCCGAGCCCTCGGGAAGCCTACCTGCGGACGATGCTGGCCGCCGTGGAGATGTTGCAGCGCGGCATCACCTGCGTGCAGGACGACGCCTTCCTCATGCCGTTCCCCGATCCGGAGATCATCGACGCAGTGGCCTCGGCGTACCGCGACAGCGGAATCCGGGCGTTCCTCGCACTGGACCAGCCCGAGCTGACCGAAGCCGAGAAGCTACCGTTCGTCGAGGATCTGGATCCCACGACGAGGCGGGCGTTCGGAGCTGCCGCACCGGCGCCTGCCGCGCAACTGCTCGAGGCGTACGACCACCTGATCGGCACCTGGCACGGGGCGGCCGACGACCGCATCCGCGCCGCCGTCTCGATCTCCGCGCCACAGCGCGTCAGCCTGGAGTACTTCGCGGCACTCGACGATCTCGCCGAGCGCCACGGCATTCCGCTCTACGCGCACATGCTGGAGACGAAGGTGCAACGCACCCTGATGACCGAGCAGACGCGGTTCGCCGGACGGTCCCTTGTCCAATACACCGCCGCAGCAGGACTTCTCAAGCCCCACACCAATGTGATCCACGCGGTCTGGGTCGACGACGCCGACCTCGAGACCATCGCCGCGGCGGGCTCGACGGTGGTGCACAACCCGGTCAGCAACCTGCGGCTCGGCAGCGGGGTGCTGCCGTGGCGCGCCATGCTCGACCACGGCATCCCGGTGGCGCTCGGCACCGACGAGGCGATTTGCGACGACTCCGTGAACGTGTGGACCGTCGCCAAGACCGCCGGGCTGATTCACAACGTCTCCGGCCGCGACAGCGACGACTGGCCCACCGCCACCGAGATTCTCACCGCCCTGTGGCGCGGTGGCGCCCGCGCGACACGGCGCTCCGACGACCTCGGCGCGGTGGCGCCGGGGATGCTCGCCGACGTGGCGCTCGTCGACCTGCACGCCATCGCGTTCACCCCGCTCAACGACCTACGGGAGCAGCTGGTGCATTGCGAGGACGGCCGTGACGTCGTGTTGACGATGGTGGCGGGTCGGGTGGTGGCCGAGCACGGCCACGTCGTCACCGTGGACGAGACCGCACTGCTCGACGAGGCACGCGAGCTCTTCGCCGCGAAACTGCCTGCGGTACAAGCGGCCCGCGAGAGCGCGGACTCGCTGTTCCCGGCCTACCAGCACATCGTCAGAAGGGCCGCCGCGACGGACGTCGGCTTCAGCCGCTGGGTGGCGCCGTGACCACGCACATGGCGAACCCCGCCAACTACGGTTACAGTCCGCTGCCCGGGCGTCCGGCAGGGAGCTGGCCCAACGGTGCCCGGCTCGCGCTCGTGGTGTGCGTCGGCGTCGAGTCCTACCGGTTCGGCGACGGGCTCAGCGAGGACGTGCTGACCGACGTGCCCGCCCCGGATCTGGTGAACACCGCATGGCGGGACTACGGCAACCGGGTCGGCGCCTTCCGTCTGTTCGAACTGCTTCGGCGCCTTGGCATCCCACCGACGGTGCTGTTGAACACCGATGTCTACGACGAAGCACCCGCCGTGCTGGCGGCGGCAAGGGCGGCCTCCGCCGAGATCGTCGGGCACGGCCGCTCCAATTCGGATTCACTGTCGGGGATGGCGCCCGAGGACGAGCAGGCGTACCTGACCGACGTCGCCGACCGCATCCGTGCGGCGGAGGGCTCGGCGCCAGGCGGATGGTCGAGTCCCTGGCTCAGCCATACGCCTTCGACGTTGAACCTGCTGGTGGCCAGCGGCTACCGCTACCTTCTCGACCTGCGCCTGGACGATCAGCCCGTCTGGTTGAGCACGGATTCCGGCCCGCTGCTTGCCATCCCGTACGCCGCGGAGCTCAACGACTCGTCCACGATGATCGGCCGCAGCGTGTCCCCGCGGGACTTCGCCGAGATGATCGACGACGAGTTCGCCGAATTGCACGCCGCCGCCACTCAAACCCCGCTGGTGATGAGCGTGGTGCTGCATTCGTTCATCAGCGGGGTGCCGTACCGGCTGCGGGCCGTCGGCCGCGCGCTGGAGCGCATCGCCGCCAGCGAGGGCGTCTGGCTGACCACGCCACGCGAGATCTACCGCGCCGTCCTCGATTCGCCGGAGCTGTTCAGTGAGTGAGGCGGTGGCGAGTCCGATAGCAGTGGTCGGCGACTTCTCCCTGTCCCTGGTGCGCAACGGTGTGCGCAGCCAGGTCCTCAAGCACGTCGATTTCCACATCCGGCCAGGCGAGATCCTGGGCCTGGTCGGCGAATCCGGCTCGGGGAAGAGCGTTCTCGCGCTCAGCCTGCTCGGGCTGCTACCCCAGGAGTCACACCCGGTCACCGACGGTGAGGTCACCGTCGGCGGGGTGGACCTGCTGACGGCGGGCGGCGAGGAACTGCGCCGCGTCCGGCGCGCGGTGCTCGGTGCGATCTTCCAGGACCCGATGACGTCGCTGAACCCGACCATGCGGATCGGCAGGCAGATCGGCGAGGCCACCGACGACGACGCCGAGTCCGTCCGGCTGCTCGAGACCGTCGGGGTCCGCGACGCCGAGCTACGCCTGCGCGTGTATCCGCACGAGCTGTCCGGTGGTCTGCGGCAACGGGTGATGGCGGCGATCGCGGTGGCAGGTCGGGGCGAGCGAAGCGACGGGAGGAAGGCACGTCCAGGGCTGATCGTGGCCGACGAGCCCACCACCGCGCTCGACGTGACGGTGCAGGCGCAGCTGCTGGACCTGCTGCGCGAGTTGCGCGACGACTTCGGCTGCTCGGTGCTGCTGATCACCCACGACCTCGGCGTCGCCGATCAGATCGCCGATCGCCTCGCCGTGCTCCACCACGGTGAACTGGTCGAGATCGGCAACGCCGCAGACGTCGTGCGCAATCCGCAGCATCCCTATACGCGCTCGCTGCTGGCCTCCCGGTTGACGCTCACGATGCCCCGCGACGAGCGCTTCACCGCGACATCCCAAGCAGCCGAAGAGGTTTCCCCGCCTGCGGTGTCCATCCGCGAGCTGCGCAGGTCGTTCGGTGTGCGATGGGGCCGTGGCAGCAAGCGTGACATCGTCGCCGTGGACGGCGTCGACCTCGACATCGCGGCGGGTGAGGCGGTGGCGATCGTCGGGGAGAGCGGCTCCGGCAAGTCGACCCTGCTGCGGATCGTCGCCGGACTCGACAGGCCCACCTCCGGATCGGTCACGCTGGCGGGTGACGGTGGGCCGCAGATGGTGTTCCAGGACGCCGGCTCGTCGCTGACGCCGTGGCTCAGCATCGGCGAGACACTCGGCGAGCGACTCCGTCCTCTCAAGTTGTCCAGGAGCGACGTGCGGCACCGCGTCACCGAAGCTCTTGCCGCGGTGGACCTTCCGCCGGAGATCGCCAAGGCCCGTCCCGGCGAGCTGTCGGGCGGCCAGCGTCAACGCGTCGGCCTGGCCCGCGCGACGATGATCCCGCCCTCGGTCCTGCTCTGCGACGAGCCGACCAGCGCGCTGGATGCGTCCCTGGCCAAGAGCGTGCTCGCCCTCATCAGGGACCTGCGGGCGAGGATCGGGATGACGGTCCTGTTCGTCACGCACGACCTGGCCGTCGCGCGACTCATGGGCGATCGCATCGCCGTGATGCAGGAGGGCCGGATCGTCGAACTCGGGCCCGCGGAGCAGGTGGTCGCCGCACCTCGCGAGGACTACACCCGCGCCCTGCTGGCCGCGGTGCCGGAGATCGTCGGGGGATCGGTGCAGTGACCACGACCCTGATACCTCGCTGGCGTTCACGCCCCGTCACCGTCGGCGGCGCCCACCTGAATCGGCCCATCGCGTGGGCGGTGGTCGGGCTCCTGGTGCTCGTCACCCTCCTGGCAGTCTTCGCGCGAGTGCTCGCCCCATACAACCCGATCCAGCCGGTCGGAGCCCTCAACCTGCCGCCGCTGAGCCCCGGGCACCTGCTCGGTACCGATGGCATCGGTCGAGACCTGTTGTCCCGCACCCTGATCGGCATCCAGGTGAGCTGGCTGAGCGCGCTGGTGGTGGTGGCGAGCGGACTGCTCATCGGCGGCACCATCGGCCTGATCGCCGGTGCGACCGGAGGCTGGGTCGACTCGCTGGTCCTGATGCGCATCACCGACCTGTTCCTCGCCCTGCCCGGTGCGCTGGTCGCCATCGCCATCGTTGCCGCACTCGGCTCGGGGCTCACCAACACCCTCATCGGCGTCGCCCTGGTCTGGTGGCCGTACTACGCCCGCATCGTGCGCGGTGAGGTCAAGGCACTCGCCGCGCGGCCGCACGTGGAGGCGGCCAGACTCGCCAAGGCAGGCCGGGGCCGCATCCTGACCCGCCACCTGCTTCCCGGTGTCGTCCCCACCGCGGTCATCACCGCCAGCCTCGACATCGGCAACGTGGTGCTGCTGCTCGCCGCCCTGTCGTTCCTCGGGCTCGGTCAACAGGCACCCGCACCCGAGCTCGGCGCCGACACCGCCCGCACCCTGAGCCAGCTGCTGAGCCAGTGGTGGGTGCCGGGCATCCCCGGGCTCGCGGTACTGCTGCTGACCCTCATCGCGAACCTCGGCGGCGACGCCATCCGCAGCCTCATCCCGGTGCGGAGGTAGTGATGACGTCCTTCCTCGTCCGCAGGCTGTCGACCGCCGTGCTGATCCTGCTGATCCTGTCGTTCGTCATCTTCCTGCTGCAGTCCGTGTCGCCCGGTGACCCCGCCCGCGCGTACGTCGGCGCCAACGCGTCGAACGAGATGGTCGCCGCCGAGCGGCAGCGCCTCGGGCTGAACGATCCGATGCTGGAACAGTTCACCAGGTTCGTCGGCGGCGTGCTGACCGGTGATCTGGGCCGGTCACTGCGCACCAGGCAGCCGGTCACCGCCGACATCGCCACCTACCTGCCCGCCACCGCAGAGCTGGTCGTCGCGGCCTTTCTGATCGCGCTGGCGCTGGCGGCGCTGTACGCGCTCTCGGGCGCACTGCGCTGGCCGGGCGCCGCGGTGGGTCGCGGCGTCCTGCTCCTGCTGGCCACCGCGCCGCCATTCCTCCTGGCCCTGGTCGGCATCATCGTGTTCTTCGGCCAACTCGGTTGGTTGCCCGCGAGGGGAGTCGGGGACTTCCAGGATCCCGGGCCGTTCGGCATGCAGATGGTCGACACCCTGGTGCACGGCCAGGCCGACGCGTTCGGCGACGCACTGCAACACCTGGTGCTGCCCGCGGTCGTCCTGTCGATCGCCCCCGCGGTCGCGATCGGCAGGGTGCTGCGGTCGTCACTGCAGGGCGTCCTCGGGGTCGACTACGTCCGGACGGCGCGCTCGAAGGGGCTGACCGAGACACAGGTGGTCCTCCACCACGTCGTCCGGAACGCGATCGGCCCCGCACTGTCGATGGCCGGTCTGCAGCTCGGATTCATGTTCGCAGGCGTCGTCGTGGTCGAGCAGATCTTCTCCTGGCCCGGCATCGGTAACTATCTCGCCGCGTCCATCCCGGTCGCCGACTTCCCCGCCATCGCTGGGGTCACGTTGGTGCTGGGAGCGATCTACGTCCTGTCCAATGTCGTCGTCGACCTACTCCAGGCACTCGCCGATCCCCGTATAGCCGCCGAATGAGAAGGAGCACCGCAGTGTTCAACAAGAAAACACCCACCCGAAGAATGCGCACCGGCGTCATCGCCGCCTGTGCCGCAATGACTCTCGTCATCGCCGGATGTAGTTCCGGCACTCCGAGCGGAGGTGGTGGTGGTGGCGGCGGCGCCGCGGCGCCCACCGACGGCACCCTGACGGTCGGCCTACTCGGTGACATCGGCCAGCCGCCCGACCCAGACATCTACTACGCCAACAACGGCACCGCGATCATGATCAACGCCTACGAGGGTCTGGTCCAGTACAAGAACAACACCGACACCGTGGAGATCGCGCCGCGCCTGGCCGAGACGTGGGAGGTCAACCCCACCCACGACGTGTACACCTTCCACTTGCGCAAGGGCGTGACATTCCACGACGGCACCCCGTTCACCTCCGCTGCGGTCGACGTCGCCTTCAGGCGCCGGATCGCGGTCAAGGGTGGCGCGTCCTACATGGTGGAGGCGGTCAAGAGCGTCGCGACGCCCGACGACTACACGGCGGTGATCACGCTCACGAGGCCGAACACCGCGTTCCTGAGCTACCTGGCCTCTCCGTTCGGGCCCAAGATGGAATCGCCCGACGGACTGAAGGCCAACGCGGGCTCGGACGACGCCCAGACCTATCTGTCCTCCCACGACCTGGGCACCGGGCCGTATCAGCTGACCACCGCGCAGACCGGCGTGAAGTACGAGATGACCCAGTACGACGGGTACTGGGGTCCGAAGTCACCGTTCAAGAAGATCGAATTGCCGGTCTACACAGACGAATCCGCACTTGAGTTGGCCTTCGACAATGGCACCGTGGATACGATCGTCGCGGCCCTCCCGTCCTCCAGCCTGGACAAGTACGCCAAGGCGGCCAACGCCTCCAACTACTTCCTGCCGACCTTGCAGGGCGCGCTGGTGACGGTGAACCCCAGCCACGACTTCTTCAAGACGGCCGACGCCCGGGTCGCCTTCCTCAAGTCGATCGATCAGGCCACGCTGGTGAACCAGGTCCTCGGCAAGCGGTCCGAGGTCGCCACCACCATGTATGCGAAGGGCATGATCCCCGGCGGCGCAGATAAACAGGCGATCTCCTTCGACGGCGGCGCTCTCAAGGGCTACGTGGCGACACTGCCGGCCAACGCGCCCAAGAACCTGGTCATCGGCTACGCCAACGGCAACGTCAACGCGCAGTCGATGGCAAACATCGTGGTGGCCAATCTGCAGACCGACGGGCTCACCGCGTCCGCGCAGGGTTACGACACCTCGACGGTCTTCGGCTGGATCAACGACCCGCCCACCGGACCCGATGCGTTCATCGACGGCAACAACGGACCCGACGGCGGTGACCCGTACATGTGGGGCCACGTCTTCTGGGACGCCTCCGGCGGTATCAACTACTTCGGTTGCGAATCCAAGGAGGTCAACGCACTTCTGGACCAGGGACTCAGCACCGGGGACATCCCCACCTACGTCAAGGCAGGCGATCTGTACGGTCAGACCGGGTGCTTCCTCAACCTGTCGTACAACAAGGACTGGGTGGTCGCGCAGAAATGGCTGACCGGAGTGCCGGAGAGCCAGAACATCGGCGCCAACGAGCTGAACTTCTCCTTGCTCGGTATCGGCGGATGACGGTACGGAGGGCAGGAGCGAAGCGACCCGGGAGATGACGGTACGGAGGGCAGGAGCGAAGCGACCCGGGAGATGACAGAAGGCTCGTCGACCCCGTCGCTGTCGCGGCTCGTCTACTCCACTGTCCGGGAGCGGATCATCCTCGGCCAGTACCCGCAGGGCAGCAGACTTCCCGAACAACGGATCGGGGAGGAGCTGAACGTATCCCGCGTACCCCTGCGGGAGGCGGTGCCGTGGCTCGAGCGCGATGGCTTCGTGCACTCCCGGCCGCGCCGGGGGGCGGTGGTGTCCCGTTGGGATGCCGAGGCCATCGACGACCTCTTCGACGTGCGACTGTCCCTGGAGGTGGGGGCGGCCCGGTACGCGGCGCGACAGGTGGCGCTCGGCGGGCCGATGGAGACGCTGAACCACGCGTTGGCCGAGGCGCAGCGGACGGTGGACGGTGGTGACGCGTACGCAATCGCCAGGACGAGCACCGCATTTCACGAGGCCGTCATCGAGACGTCGTCGAACGAACTGATGGTCAGGTTGATGCAGTCGATCTCCGGCCGCATCACCTGGCTGTTCTTCCTCACCAGTGGGCTACCCGCCGACGAGGCGTTCCACGATCACGTGCTGCTGCGCGACGCGATCGCGTCCGGCAACGAGCGTGTCGCCGAGTCGGTGGCCTACGCCCACATCGAGCGGGATCGGCAACCGACGCATCTGGCGATGCGGGACAAGATGGCCTGAC
>JAOPUT010000256.1 GCA_025963385.1 Mycobacterium sp. | reverse complement strand
CCGCTGCCCCGGCGCTTGGCGAAGTGCAGGCGGGCGATCCCGTCGGGCCCGACCGTGCCCGCCAGCCGCGGCGCCGCCCACCGGAACATGTCGTCGAGGGCTGGGGCGGGCAGCTCGACGGTCAGGTCGACCGGGGCGGCGACGAGCTCCGTCGGCCGGAGGCTTCCGCGGAAGTGGAGGTTGTGCAGGGTGACGTGGGCCCTGTCGAACTCGAAGTCGCGCCAGGAGACGTCCTCGGCCTCCAGGTGGACGTCGTGGTGCCTGCCCGTCGTCAGGTGTTTGAGCTCGAGCCGCGAACTGAAGCGCGTCACGGTCAAATCCAGCGTGCCGTCCTCGACGCGGACCGAGAGACGCCTGCCGACGACGAGCCTGCGCAGCGTGACGAACATCGTCTGGTAGGCGGCGGACACCCCGGTGTTGGCCAGCATGTCGAGCGGGCGCAACGGATCCCATCGTCGGAGCGGCGCCGAATCCGTCACCCCACCAGCATCCGGGAATGTGGGGCGGACGCCAACTCGCGTGGCAGAGCGGGTGACGCCCGAGAACCAGGCGGTCACCGAGTACGCGACGTGATAGCGGTGAGACCGATATGACAGGCTGAGGTATGTCAGAAGCCCAGAGTTCGGAGGCCGTCGCGGGTTTTCTTGACGCGCAGCGATTTACGCGTGAGCAGGTGTTCGCCCAGCCCAGCCCGGTCCCGCACGCGCCCGGCGCGTACGGCTGGTGGTTCCGCGCCCTGCCGCCGGGTGTCGACGCGGCCGGCTGCGAGGTGCGCGACGGGTTGACCCTGCTGCACGTCGGGATCAGCCCGACCCCTCCGCCCGCGAACGGGAAACGACCCGTCAGCCAGGACCTGCACAAGCGGATCCGCTATCACTTCGGCGGTGCCCGCGGCAACGCCGACGGCTCGTCACTGCGCAAGACGCTTGGCGTGCTGCTCTCCGCGGAGCTCGGCATCGAACTGCGCCGCGTCGGGTCCGGCAAGCAGATCACCCTGGCGGGCGGCGAGGCCACCCTCAATCAGTGGCTGGGCGACAACGCCCAGGTGTCGTGGGTGGTGCGACCCGAGCCGTGGGTGTTCGAGGACGAGCTGACGTCCCAGCTGGTGCTTCCGCTCAACCTCCAGGACGGCAACCCGTTTGCCCAAGAGTTGAAACGGCTGCGGCGCGACGCCATCCACAAGGCGAACAAGCTGCGCGTGCTCAAGGAGTGGTGAGCTAGTGCCACGCCTGAGCGCCGGGTTGCTGCTCTACCGGATCGGCGCCGACGGGATCGACGTCCTCATCGGCCATCCGGGCGGCCCGTTCTGGGCCCGCAAGGACGAGGCTGCCTGGTCAATCCCCAAGGGCGAGTTCACCGATGACGAGGATCCCTGGGCCGCCGCGCAGCGCGAGTTCGTCGAGGAGGTCGGCCTTCCGGTGCCCGACGGACCCCGCGTCGCGCTGCCCCCGGTCAAGCAGTCGGGCGGCAAGGTCGTCACGGCGTTCGCCGTCGAGGCCGACCTCGACGTCACCGACAGCGTCAGCAACACCTTCGAACTCGAGTGGCCGAAGGGGTCGGGGAAGATCAAGGAGTTTCCCGAAATCGACCGGGTGGGTTGGTTTTCCGTCGCCGAGGCCCGGGTGAAACTGCTGAAGGGTCAGCTGCCGCTGCTCGACGCCCTCATCGCTCATCTCGAAGGCGCCTGATCGGGCGGGTTTCGGTCGCGTTGATCGTCAACCGGCGACCGTGGATGCGCCAGCCCAACGGCGTCCACAGGTACTCGTCGTCATAGCGCAGATGCCACACCACGTCCGTCACCTGCTCGGCCGCCCGCGTCCAGTGGTGCGCGATGCACGTGATGCGCCCCAGCGCGTAACCCGGCTCGGGCCCGTCGGCGTACACCTCACCGACGATCGCGTGCTCGGTGCGGTCCACGCCGCGCAGCGCCGCCATCGCCTCACTGACCCCGGTCCGGCCGCGTTTGACGATGACCGCCTCCAACTCGCGCGGCGGGTCGGGCAGCCGCAATTCTGCTGTCTCGGTGAACAATTCGACGACGTCGGCGAAGCGGCGATCGTCGACCGCCGCGGCATAGAGGTGCACCAGATCCGCCACGGCCAGCCGATCGGCAAGCGTCAAGGTCACGGCAGACCCTTGTCGCGCCGGATGTCCTCCCAGCACCGGAACCGGGACTGGCCCGTCTGCTGCATGCACACCCGGACCGGCGTCTCCTGTTCGGTCGGCAGCGGCGCCTCCGTCGGGTCGACCGTCACCGTCGGGCTCGGGACCTGCCCGGGGGTCAGCGACCAGATCGTCGCGCTGGTGCCCTGCAGCGTCGAGCAGTACGCCGTCGCCCCACTGGCGGTGGTGCCCGTGCTGCCCGCGGGCGTGCAGTCCGACCCGATGACGGCTGCTGCCGGCGTGGGTGCGGCCGTGCTCGCCGGGGTGGGCGTCTCGGTGGGGGTGGCCGGCGTCGTGGTCGTCGTGGACGGTGGCGGAGGCGGTATGGCGGTCACCCGCGAGGTCGTCGTGGTCGTGAGCGTCGGCGCGGCGACCCGTTCGTCGTCGGCCCGCGTCAGCTCGAACAGTCCGAAACCGATCGCCGCCACCAGCAGGACGGCCAGCACGGCGGGCACCAGGATGCCTGCCCGCAGTTTCGACCGGCGTTCGGGGGCCGGCGCCGCCACGGGTGCGGACAGCCGCGTCTCGCCGGAGTCGTCGGCGCCGAGCCGGTGCCGCAGCGCCCTGGCGAAGTCGGCGCACCGCTCGTAGCGGTCCTTCGGATCCTTCGCCAGCGCCTTGGCGAACACCGGATCCAGGGGCGCCAGTTCGGGACGCCGGTCACCGATCGCCGGCGGTGCGGCCGACAGATGCTGGCTGATGACCACCGCCGGGTTCGAGTGCTGGAACGGCGGCGCACCCGTCAACAGGTGAAAAGCCGTGGCGGCCAACGCGTACTGGTCGGCGCGGCCGTCCAGGTGGCCGCCCATCAGCTGCTCGGGCGCCGCATACGACACCGTGCCGACGGTCATGTTCGTCGCCGTGAGCCCGCTGGTGTCATCGGCCCAGCGCGCGATGCCGAAGTCCGCCAAGAGGATTCGACTCTCCGGTGTGCCGGGATCGGCGATCAGGATGTTGGCGGGCTTGACGTCGCGGTGCAGCAGCAGACGCTGATGGGCGTAGTCGAGCGCGTCGGCCACGGCCGCGATGATCTCGGCGACCTCCGCGGCAGGCATTCCGTCGCGGTAGCGGTCGGTGATGAGCTGCCCGGCGTCCGTGCCGTCGACGTAGTCCATGTCGATCCACAGCTGGCCCTCGGCCTCGCCGCGGTCGTGCACGCCGACGATGTGCGGATGCCACAACGACGCGGCGATATCGGCTTCGCGGTTGAACCTCTCGCGGTACTCACCGTCGGCCGACACCTCGGGACGCAGGACCTTCAGCGCGTCCTGGCGTGGCAGTCGCGGATGCCTGACCAGGTAGACGTCGCCCATGCCGCCCGAGCCGAGGCGTCGGACGATGGTGTAGCCGGCAAAGGTCGACCCCTCGTCCAACGGCATGGGCGGATTCTAGTCTGCGCGAACCGCTCAGAGGTCGAGGATCAGTTCGCCATCGCCTGCCGCGCGGGACACGCAGATGAGCATCATCCCGGCATCGCGCTCCGGGTCGGTGAGCAGCGTGTCGCGGTGCTGGACGTCGCCGCCGAGCACCCGCGTGCGACACGTTCCGCAGAAACCCTGCTGACACGAGTACGGCGCGTGGACGCCCTCGCGGTTCAACGCCGTCAGCAGTGTCTCGTCGGCCCCGACCCGGACCGCCTGTCCCGTCGACGCCACCCGCGCCGAGAACGCGGTGCCGTCGACGACCGGGGGAGCCGCGAACCGCTCGAAGTGCAGTTCGACGTCGTCACGCCCGTTCAGTGCCGCCCGCAGCGCCGTCAACACGGGGGCGGGCCCGCACGCATACACCGTCGTGCCGTCGGGGCACTCGCCGAGAAGGTCCTGCGCCGTGGGCAGTCCGGCCTCGTCGTCGGTGCGGATCTCGATGCGGTCGCCGAAGCGCGCCAGCTCGTCGAGGAACGGCAGCGTGTCGCGGCTGCGTCCTGCGTAGATCATCGACCACGGGACGCCGAGGCTCTCGGCCTGCGCGAGCATCGGCAGAATCGGCGTGATGCCGATGCCACCGGCGATGAACCGGAAGCGTTGCGCGGGTGAGCCGTAACCCGGCACGGTCAAAGGAAACGCGTTCCGCGGGCCGTTGGTCCTGACCGAGGCGCCGACGGGCAGCCCGTCATGCACCTCGATCGAGCCACCGCCGCCAGTGGGGATGCGGCGCACGGCAATTCGATACGAATCGACGGCCGCTTCGCTCGCCCCAGGAGGGTCACCGCACAGCGAGTACTGCCGCACCCGGCCGCTCGGCAGGTGCACGTCGATGTGGGCGCCGGGATGCCAGCGCGGCAGTGCGCCGCCATCGGGGGCTTTCAGCGTCAGCGCGATCACGTCCTGATCGTGCGCGACCACCTCGCGGGCCGCCACGACGAGCGGGAAGCCGCGGTCCACGTCGCGATGCGGGGCGACCTTGCGGACGGCGGCGGACAGGTTGAACAGCCCGTCGAGCACGGTGGCGGCGAAGCCCAGCGACAGGTCGTGGCGGGAGCGCCCCGACGGGCTCGGCGGCGCGTCACGGAAGCGCGCGAACATCAAAGATGCGCCGCCCGTGCCGCGGGGGAGCTCGCCAGATACGCCACCGCCTGCGCCGTCGACCCCATCTCCTCCGGCGAGAAGCTCGGGCGGAAGTACATGAACGTGTTGGAACCGAACAACTTTCGATACTTGGGCAGCAGGTCGAGCTTGGAGTCGCGCATCCTCAGGCGCTGCATCTTCAGCCAACTCATCGAGACCGTCGGGTCGTTCTTGGCCAGGTACCACGCGCCGCGCTGGAAGAACGTCGCCATCATCACCACCGCAACGGCCATCGCCCGAATCCGGTCGAGGTAGCTGTCGTGGAAGTAGTGGGCGACGTCGTGGGCCACCATGCGGTGCTCGACCTCCTCACTGCCGTGCCAGCGGAACAGGTCGACGATCGTCGGGTCAGCGCCGTGGTCGTCCCACGCGCAGTTCAGCGCGAAGTCGCCGAGCAAGGCGGTGTAGTGCTCGATCGCGGCGATCAGCCACAGCCGGTCGCACAGGTGGTTGAGCTTGCGCTGGGGATCGGTGATGGACGGGTCGGGGGCCAGCACCTTCTCGAAGACGTACTCGATCTGGTCGAGGAGCGGCTTCACGTCGACCCCGTGGGTGACCATGTACTCGTGGAGCACCTTGTCGTGCACGTCGGCGTGGGTGGCCTCCTGGCCGATGAACCCGCGCATGTCCTCGGCGAGCTTCGGATCCTTCACCAGCGGCAGCGCCTCGTTGTACGCCGCGACGAACCAGCGCTCGGCGGCAGGCAGCACGACGTTGAGCAGGCTGATCATGTTGGACGCGACCGGATGCCCGGGAATCCAGTGCAGCGGAATGCTGTCGACGTCGAAGTGCACGCGCCGGGCCTGGATCTGCACCGGCCCAGGATCGATCTCCGTCTGGAAACGCTGTGGTCGCAACATCTTCATCCCTCGAGCAGGTCCCCTCGTGCGCCATCTGACGAGAGGGAGTCTACGGGACTCCGCGGGTTATGTGGGAACGCGGGTACTGGATACCGGAGGGGATCAGCCGACCGGGACGGGAACGCCGATCGGTCCGCCGTACGTGCCCTGACCGTTACCCGGCGTCGGCGCGCCCGGCGCCGACGACGGGGCGGCGGGGCTGTCGCCCGACGCGGCCGCGGCCGCGGCCTGCGTGCAATCCAGGTTGAGGATCATCTTGTTCTTGTTGGTGACCTTCTGCTGGCTGACGATGCACTGCGACTGCGGCAGGTCACTGCCGAACGAGCCGCCGAAGGTCGCCCTGACACCCTGGCTCTTGAGGATGCTGACGGCCTTGAAGTACGGCTCACCGACGACGTTCAGCGCGTTGTTGGGGTCCGCCGAGGCCGCGCCAGCGCCGAACAGCGCCGACGTCGCGATGGCGGCAGGAACGATGAGCGCTGCGGCTCCCAGCTCAAGAATCTTCTTCACGTGTCCTCCGAGTATCGCGATGATTGCGAACATAGCGCAGTTCAGCCTCTTGAGAAACTTCGGTCACTCGCGCGCGGGCGTTACCTGAGCCCGCATCACGTTGGCCAGCGCGGCCGCCCGCGGGTCGGTGAACACGTCCTCCAGCAGCAGCTCCCGACCGTCGGGACCCGTCAGTTTGACCCGCCAGTTGGGATACTCGTCGTTGGTCCCCGGCTGATTCTGGGCGCGCACGTCGCCCACCGCATCGGGAAGCGCCAGCGCCAGCAGCCGCGATGGCGTCCGCCCGAGGTAGGCGTACAACGCGCTGACGATCTCCTGAACGCTCGGGTCCTGGCCGAGAAGGCCCATCTCGCGCAGGGCTTCGAGCCACGCCGCCTGCTCGGCCTTGTCGGCGGCCAGCTCCTCCTCGGCCGGGCGGGTCAGCAGCCCCAGCTCCTGGCGAATGCGCACGTGTTCACCGGCCAGGTAGCCCGCCGTCGGCGGCAGGTCATGGGTCGTGACCGACGACAGGCTGTACTCCCGCCAGCGCCGCGGCGGTAAGGGACCGCCATCCCCGTCGCGATCGAGCTCGAACCACAGGATCGACGTGCCGAGAAGGCCGCGCTCGCGCAGGTAGTCGCGCACCCACGGTTCGACCGTGCCAAGGTCCTCACCGACGACGACCGCGCCGACCCGCTGTGCCTCCAGCGCGACGATGCCGATCAGCGCCTCGTGGTCGTAGCGGACATACGTGCCCTCGGTCGGTGCCGCGCCCCGCGGGATCCACCACAGCCGGAACAGCCCGATGATGTGGTCGATGCGCACCCCGCCCGCATGCCGTAGCACGGCGTTGACGACCGCGCGGAACGGCTCGTAGCCCTGCTCGACCAATTGGTCGGGGCGCCACGGCGGTTGCGACCAGTCCTGGCCCAGCTGGTTGTACTCGTCGGGCGGCGCACCGACGCTGACGCCGAGCGTGAGGACGTCCTGGAGCGCCCAGGCGTCGGCGCCGTTGGGGTCGACGCCGACGGCCAGATCGTGCATGACGCCGAGCGCCATGCCCGCCTGCACGGCGGTGGCCTGCGCGCGCGTCAGCTGGTCGTCGAGCTGCCACTGCAGCCACCGGTGGAAGTCGACGGCGTCGGCGCGCTTGGCGGCGAAGGCGGCCACCGCGTCACCGTCCGGGTGGCGCAGCCCCTCGGGCCACTGGTGCCAGTCGCTGCCGTACTTCTCGGCGAGCGCGCACCAAATCGCGAAGCGGTCGAGGCTGACGCCCTCGCGGGCTCGGTAGGCGGCGTAGGCGAGGTCACGCCCGGCCGAGCGCTTGACGCGGTACACCGACCGCAGCGCGGCCCGCTTGATCTTCCACACCGAATCGCGGTCGATGAGCTTGGACTTCTTCGCGCGTGCCTGCGCCACCGAACGCGCCTTGCGCAGCTCGCCGCGGTCGGCGACGTACGCGAACTCCGGGATGGCCTCCACCCGCAGGTAGATCGGGTTGACGAACCGCCGCGACGTCGGCAGGTACGGCGAGGGCTCCATCGGCGCGACGGGCGCGGCGGCGTGCAACGGGTTGACCAGGACGAAACCCGCGCCGTGCTGGGCTGCCGACCACACCGCGAGATCGGTCAGGTCGGTCAGGTCGCCGATGCCCCACGACTTCTCGGAACGAATGCTGTAGAGCTGCGCGGCCGCGCCCCACGTCCGTCCGCCACCCAGTGAGGGGGGCAGGGTGGCGGTGTCGGGGGACACGATCAGCGTGGCCTCGGCCTCGACCCCGCCCGCACTGACGTGCAGCCGGTGGTAGCCGATGGGCAGATCGGTGGGCAGCTCGAAGGTGGCCTCGCCGATCGACCGGTCGTCGAGTTCGTACGGCGGGGTGTTGTTCTCCAACTGACGCAGGCCCGTGCGGACCGTGCCGTCCTCGAGGCGGATCCAGCCGCTGATCGGCTCGCCGTGGGTGACGTGCACCCAGAACGAGGCGGGCCGACCCGACCGCGACACGACCGTCGGGGGCAGGGTGCGCCGCCAGTGCTCCCTGTCATGGTTGAGCAGCGAGGCTTGGCGCTCGTCCTCGGTGGCCGCCGCGACGCCCAGCGCGGCGAGCACCGAGACCAGCGTCGCCTCCGAGACCGCCCGGTGGCCACCCGTCCAGTCGTCGTACGCGGCCGCCACGCTGTAGCGGCGGGCGAGTTCGACCAACGAGCCGGCGGGTTCAGTCATGGGGGCAATCTTGCCGGGGAACGCTTTGGCGTGCGTGACCGGCCGGGTCGGACCGCCCGTATCGTCTGCTCAGTGGTGACGGGCGGGGTGGAACGACGCATCAGCAGAGCCCGCATCGCCGTGGCCGCCATGTTCCTCACCAACGGCGCCATCTTCACGAACCTGGCGCCGCGATTCCCCGAACTCAAAGATGAACTCGCGCTGTCCAACACCGAATACGGTGTCGTCGTCGCAGCCTTCCCCGTCGGTGCACTGGTGGCCGGGCTGGCCGCGGGGGCGATCATCCGGCGGCTCACCTCGGCACGCACTGCGGTGCTCTGCACCATCGGCCTCGCGCTGTCCGTGTTCGCGGCGGCCTCGGCGCCGACGCCGGTCCTGCTGGCCGCCCTGCTGTTCGCGGGCGGACTGTTCGACGCGGTCACCGACGTCGCGCAGAACGCGCACGGCCTGCGGGTGCAACGCCTCTACGGCCGGTCGATCATCAACTCGCTCCACGCGGTGTGGTCGGCGGGGGCGTTGCTCGGTGCGGGCATGGCCGCGTTGGCGATCGCCATGCACGTGCCGATCGCCGTTCACCTGGGCGTGAGCGCCAGCGTGTTCATCGGTGTGGCCGTCGCGGCCTACCCGTTCCTGCTGAAGGGCTCCGACGAGGCCGAGCACCCGGCGGCCGTGGCGGGGGCCGCGGGCTGGACGTGGCGGGTGGGCGTGGCGCTGCTCCTGCTGGTGGTCATCGCGATGGGCGGCGCCATCGTCGAGGACGCCGGAAGCTCCTGGGCCGCGCTGTACCTGGGCAGTGGGGTGGGCGCGGTGGGTGCCGTCACCGCGCTCGGTTACGTGGCGCTGCTGGGGTTCCAGTTCATCGGGCGTGTGACGGGCGACCGCCTCGTCGACCGCTTCGGTGAACGCGCGGTGACGCGCGGCGGCGGTCTGGTCGTCGCCACGGGCATGGGCCTGGCGCTGGCCTTCCCGAGCGTGCCCGGCACCATCGCGGGCTTCGCGGCGGCGGGGCTGGGCGCCGCGACCGTCATCCCGGCGGCGATGCACGGCGCCGACCGGTTGCCCGGACTGCGGGCGGGCACCGGCCTCACGGCGCTGGCGTGGCTGATGCGCATCGCGTTCGTCGTCGCCCCACCGCTCGTCGGCGTGATCGCCGATGCGACGAGCCTGCGCGTCGGGCTGCTCATCGTGCCCATCGGTGGGCTCGCCATCGCCGCTGCGGCCGGTGTGCTCAGTGGGCCGCGCCGACCAGTTCGATCGTGAGGACGCCACCGATGATCAACGCGATGCCGATCAGCATCTTGACGGTCAACGGGTCACCGAACACCAGGCGGGCGATCACCGCGACCAGTGCGACGCCGCACGCGGTCCACACGCCGTACGCGATTCCCACGGGCATGCCGAGCGCCAGCGTCAGCCACAGCAGGTAGAAGGACGCGAGGTAGCCAAGGACCACCGGGGCGATCCAGGCCTTCTTGTGGAAGCCGTCGGATGCCCGCAACCCGAGCGTGGCGAAGACCTCGACGCCGATTGCGAGGACCAGCACCAACCACATCATGACGCGGAATCGGTTGCGTGGGAGCCGAATTCAATGAACAACACCCCGGCGACGATGAGCCCGATGCCGACGGCGATGGGCCAGGTGAACGGGTCGTTGAACAACACCGCGGCCAACACCGCCGTCATGGCGGTGCCCGACGCGCCCCAGATGCCGTAGGTGACGCCGACCGGGACGCCCTCGCGCAGCACCAGGGTCAGCAGCGTGAACGCGATCGCATAGCCGACGACGACGGCCACGATCCAGGCCCCGTGATCCTGGGATGCCCGCAACGACAGAGTCGCCGCGACCTCGCTGACGATGGCTGCGGCGAGCAGCGCCCATTTTCGCACCGGATCAACTTAGTCGGTGCGATCGGGACCGACGGCACGGCGGGTTGCGGCGAGAATGCGCTGAGGGCGGTGAGATGCGGTCGATCACGACCGTCAGCGCAATCTCGACGGTGGCGGGTGGGCTCAGTAGACGAGCCCGATGCGTGGCGGGTTGGCCCCGCGCAGCGTGTGGTTGCCGAGGTGGACGTACTTCCAGCGGGCCGGATCGTGCAGCGAGTGCGTGCGCACGTTGCGCCAGTGCCGATCGAGGTTCACGGCCGAGTCGGTGGCCGAGGTGCCCGCCAATTCGAAGATGCCGCTGGCGATTTCGACGGCGAACTCCTGTGCCAGTGCCTTCGCCGCGGCGACCTTGAGCGTCGCTTCGGCGGCGAGTTCGCGGGACGGCTCGGGCGTCCGGTAGCCCTCGTCGACCAACGCCGTGCCCGCGGCCAGCAGCGCCTCGAGCGCATACAGCCGGGCGGTGAACTCGCCGAACTTGCGGACGACGTGCGGCTCCTCATCGGCGCGCTCGATACCCTCGTCGACCGCTTCCTTCCAGGGCCTGGATCTGGTGCGGACGAACTCGGCGCCGTCTTCCAGTGCGGCACGGGCGATTCCGATGTCCACCGCGGCGTGTAGCGCCTGGTCGAACGCGCCGAGAACCGTCGGCGGCCCGGTCAGCGGATCTGGCGGGGTGCCCTCCTCGATCACCAGCGCGCCGTCGACGACGACGTCGTCGAGCAGCACCTCACCGCTGGCCGTGCCTCGCTGCCCGAACGCCGACCACTTGTCCAGATTCAGCGTCACGCCCTGCTGGTCGGGCCGGATGAACACCGTCGCCGTCTCACCGTCCCTGCCCCCGACGCCCGCCGCGATGGCGATCCACGTCGCTCCCAGAGCGCCCGTGGCGTAGTACTTCGTTCCGTTGAGCATCCAGGTGCCGTCGCCTTGGGGCGTCACGGTGGTGCGACGGTCGAGCGCGTGCTTGGTGCCGCGCTCGGCGGTGGCGTTGCCGAGTTGCGCGCCCGCGAGGATGTCGCCGTAGATCCGCGGGGCGGGGTCGGCCTGCCCGAGGCCGGAGATCGCCCGCGCAATCACGAAGTGCGACAACAACAATTGGCCGACCGCGCCATCACCACGCGCCAATCTGCGCAGCACGTCCACCGTCGTCGAGGCGGGCAGGCCGGGTCCGCCGTGTTCGGTCGGGACGGAGATGCCGAGCAGCCCCGCCTCGGCGACCTGTCGGAGTTGCGGGACGAGGGGGATGCCATTGCGCTCGCGCTCTGCGCTGCCGATGGCCAGTTCGGCGGCAACGGTGTCGGCGGCGGCGAGCGCGTCCGCCGAGGAGACGAGCAGCGGGGCTGCGGCGGTGATGTCGAGGGTCATGCCGCGCGACGCTACGGACGACGACCATCTCGGCACAG
>JAOPUT010000272.1 GCA_025963385.1 Mycobacterium sp. | reverse complement strand
CCGCGGGACCACCTCGGTGGCCGCGAAGCGCAGCACCTCGGCCACCGCCTGGTCGTCGGCGATCCGGTCGACGGCACCTGCGTCCCAACCGGTTTCGGCGAGTGCCGCCACCAGTTCGCGCGCCCGCGTCTCGGCGACGTCCACCGCTCCCCTGACGTCGGTGCCATCCTCTTTGAGGCCGAGCGCCTGGCGCAGGCCGGGCACCGAATGCTCCCCGCCAAACAGCTGCCTGGCCCGCAGGATGGCCAACACCAGATCGATCTCGGTGTCGCCTGCGGGCGCCTGGCCGAGGATGTGCAGCCCGTCGCGGATCTGGACGTCCTTGATCTCACACAGCCAGCCGTCGACGTGCAGCAGCATGTCGTCGAAGGAGTCCTCGTCGGGCCGGTCCTCAAGGCCCAGGTCGTGGTCCATCTTCGCCGCCCGCATCAGCGTCCAGATCTGCTGGCGGATGGCGGGCAGCTTGCCGGGATCGAGCGCCGCGATGTTGGAGTGCTCGTCGAGCAGCTGCTCGAGGCGGGCGATGTCGCCGTAGCTCTCCGCCCGCGCCATCGGCGGGATGAGGTGGTCGACGAGCACGGCGTGCGCCCGACGCTTGGCCTGGGTGCCCTCGCCGGGGTCGTTGACGAGGAAGGGGTAGATGAGCGGCAGGTCGCCGAGGGCGGCGTCGGTACCGCACGTCGACGACATGCCGAGCGTCTTGCCAGGCAGCCACTCGAGGTTGCCGTGCTTGCCGAGGTGCACGACGGCGTCGGCCTTGAAATGGCCCGGGCGGCCGTCTCCGAATTCTCCGTCGAGCCAGCGGTAGGCCGCCAGGTAGTGGTGGCTGGGCGGCAGGTCGGGATCGTGGTAGATCGCCACGGGGTTGGCACCGAAGCCGCGCGGCGGCTGTACCAGGATCACGATGTTGTCGGATTGCATTGCCGCGATGACGATCTCACCGTCGGGGTCGCGACTGCGGTCCACGAACAGGTCACCGGGCGGCGGACCCCAGTGCTCGACCACGGCGTCGGCCAACTCGCTGGGCAGGGTGGCGAACCAGGCGCGATAGTCCTTGGCGGACACCCTGATCGGGTTGCCGGTCAGCTGTTCCTCGGTCAGCCAGTCGGGGTCCTGGCCGCCGCGCTCGATCAGTGCGTGGATGAGGGCGTCGCCGTCTCGCGCGTCCAGACCCGGCACGTCACCGATCTGGTAGCCGGCGTCGCGCATGGCGGCGAGCAGCCCGATCGCACTGGCCGGGGTGTCGAGGCCGACGGCGTTGCCGACGCGCGCGTGCTTGGTCGGGTACGCCGAGAACACCAGCGCGACGCGCTTGTCCGCGTTGGCGACGTGGCGCAGCCTCGCCTGCCGCACCGCGAGCCCGGCGACCCGTGCACACCGTTCCGGGTCGGCCACGTAGGCGATCAAGCCCTCTTCGTCGATCTCCTTGAACGAGAACGGGACCGTGATGATCCGGCCGTCGAACTCGGGCACGGCGACCTGCGTGGCCACGTCGAGCGGGCTCATGCCGTCGTCACTGGAATGCCATGCACTCCGCGAGGACGTCAGGCACAGCCCCTGCAGGATGGGCATGTCCAGTGCGGCGAGGTGCGCGACGTTCCAGGTGTCGTCGGCGCCCCCTGCGGTCACGGTCGCGGGAACCGCCCCGCCTGCGGCCAGCACCGTCGTCACCAGGGCGTCGACGGTGCCGAGCAGCTCGAGCAGATCCGGTTCG
The DNA here is from genome assembly GCA_025963385.1 of Mycobacterium sp. Classification (GTDB taxonomy): domain Bacteria; phylum Actinomycetota; class Actinomycetes; order Mycobacteriales; family Mycobacteriaceae; genus Mycobacterium. The sequence continues at coordinate 930 of JAOPUT010000272.1, read as the reverse complement.
GGTGTGCGCAACGATGCGCAGTAGACGGGGAGCGGTCGCCCGCCCGCCACCTCGATGGCGTCACAAAGTGCCTCGACGTAGGCGGTGTTACCCGCCAACTGCTGCGCGCGATAGAACAGGACGGCGACCCGTGGGCCGTCGACGGCGGCGCCCTCCCGCTCGAGGACGCCCCAGGCCGGGGTGGATTCCGGCGGGGAGAAACCGAAGCCGGTCATCAGCAGGGTGTCGCTGAGGAAGGCGTAGAGCTGCTGCAGGTTCGCCACACCGCCCTGGGCCAGGTAGACGTGCGTCTGCAGGGCAACGCCCGCAGGAACCGTCGAGTGGCTCATCAGATCGGCGTCGGGCGACTGCTCACCGCTGATGACGACGGTCGGCACACCCTTGGCCACGACCGCGTCGATGCCTTCTTGCCAACTGCGGTAGCCGCCGAGGATGCGCACCACCACCACGTCGGCGTCATCCAGCAACGTGTCGAGTTCACCGTCGACGAGCCGGGTGGGGTTCATCCACCGGTAGCTGGCACCACTGGCGCGGGCCGTCATGAGATCGGTATCCGACGTGGACAGCAGGAGAGCGGTGGGCTGGTGCACCCACCATTCCTACCCCACCGACCTCACCCATGGTCGGGTCGGTGCGGATGGGTGATCAGCGGTCGTACTTCCCCCATCGGCCGTACCACGACTGCTCGTACGGATGCCCGAGAACTGCGAGCATGAGGAGCACGACTGCCGCGAATGCGAAGAGTCCCACCATTGCCGTTCCTCCCTCGTCATCCCCGGCTGCTGTCGCGAATGTGCTTGGCGTCCGGAGCTTCTCAAGCAACCTAATACCGGCGGTACCGGATAGATACTTTTCGTGTGGGACCGAACACCCCCGACGGAAACGTGACGGATGTCACTCGGCCGTCGTACGGACTTCGACCGTCCTTGC
>JAOPUT010000269.1 GCA_025963385.1 Mycobacterium sp. | reverse complement strand
GGTAGCGCTGCTCCATCTCCTCGACCAGCCACGCCAGCGCGGCAGCCGCCTTCTTGGGCTGCGTGACGATCGGGGTGATGAGGTGCGGAATGCCTTCATACGGCGTGAGTTCCACCATCTTCGGGTCGATCAGGATCATCCTGACCTCGTCGGGGGTGGCGCGCGCCAGGATCGACACCAGCATCGAGTTGACGAAGCTGGACTTACCGGAACCGGTCGACCCGGCGACCAGCAGGTGGGGCATCTTGGCGAGGTTCGCCGAGATCATCTCGCCCTCGATGTCCTTGCCGAGCCCGATGACCAGCGGGTGGTGATCGCGACGGGTGGACGGATCGGTGAGAACGTCGGCCAGCCGCACCATCTCGCGGTCGGTGTTGGGCACCTCGATGCCGACGGCCGACTTGCCCGGGATGGGCGCCAGCATGCGGACGCTCTCGGTGGCCACCGCGTAGGCGATGTTCTTCTGCAGCGCGGTGATCTTCTCGACCTTCACGCCGGGGCCGAGCTCGACCTCGTAGCGGGTGACGGTCGGGCCGCGGGTGCAGCCGGTGACGGCGGCGTCGACCTTGAACTGGTGCAGCACCGACTGGATGACCTCGACCATCTTGTCGTTGGCGGCGCTACGGAGCTTCGGCGGATCGCCGGCTACGAGCAGGTCCAGCGACGGCAGGACGTAGGGCCCCTCGACGACACGGTCGAGCACCAGGGTGTCGGTCTTGTTGGTCTTGGCAGGCGCTTCCTTCTTGCGCTTGGCGCGGACCTTGGGCTCGGGCACCGTCGGCGTCTCGTCGACGAGCGGTTCGTCGAGCGGGTAGTTCTCCATCGGCGATCCGGTGGCCCGCGGCGAGCCCGGCCACTGCGCCTCGTCGCTGCGCAGCGACGCCGGGTCGTCGTAATACCCATCGGAGAAGTCCTCGGCGGCCTCGGCGGGGTAGTCGTCGTATTCGGCGTCTTCGTCGTACTCGTCGTCATGGATGTCGCCGCGGTAGGCGCCCATGAACATCGACTGCACGGCGGCGGGCACCTCGCGGATCGTCGTGCCGGTCACCAGAAGCACTCCGAAGAGCATGGCGATGATCAGCAGCGGGGTGGCGATCCACGGGGTCAGCCCGTCGGACAACGGCCCACCGATCGCGAAGCCGATGAATCCCGCGACCCGCTGACGGTCAACGGGATCCGTGGGAGAGCCCGACCAGAGATGCCACAGGCCGAGGACCGGCAACGCGATCATCGCGGTGCCGAGGGCCAGGCGAGGACGTGTCTCCGGGTTGGGCTCGGTGCGCATCAACACAACGGCCATCGCGGCCACCAGGATTGGAAGGAGCACGACGGCGGAACCGATGACGGCGCGCACGCCTGCGTCGATCCACCCACCGACGGGTCGCGCCGCGTCGAACCACGAGCTGGCGGCGAGCACCACCGACAGCGCGAGCAGGCCGAGCGCGATGCCGTCGCGCCGGTGCCCCGGCTCGAGGTCGCGCGCCCGTCCCACCGACCGTGCCGTGGAGCCCGCGCCCTTGGCCAGCACCAGCCAGCCCGCGCGGGCACTCTTGCCGATCGCCGACCCTGCGGTGGCAACGGGCGAGGTCTTGCGCCGTGGCGCGGGTTTCCGCCGCGGAGCGGGTGGGCGCGTCGTGCGCGGTCGGGGCTTTGAGCTGCTCGAACGAGCCCCCGAACGGGCGGCGGTCTTACTAGCCATGGGTCAAAGACTAGTCGCAATAGCCTCAAGTTCACCATTAGCCACACTGGTCACAATTGGGTATCGCCGCTCGCCACGTGGCGGCCGTCACCAGACCCCTAGACACGCTAGGTAATGTGAGCGGCGCCGAACCCACTCATCGAGGAGTCCTCCGCATGCCCGTGACCGTCGTCGCCACCATGACCGCCAAGCCCGAGTCCGTCGATACCGTGCGATCCGCCTGCACGAAGGCGATCGAGGCCGTTCACCAGGAGCCAGGCTGCGACCTGTACTCATTGCACGAGGCAAACGGCACCTTCGTCTTCGTCGAACAGTGGGCCGACGAGGAAGCCCTCAAGACCCACAGCACCGCCCCGGCGATCGGCGCTCTCTTCGGCGCCATCGGCGAGCACCTCGACGGCGCACCCGACATCAAGATGCTGCAGCCCGTCGTCGCAGGCGATCCCGCCAAGGGTCAGCTCCGAGGCTAGGGTGCCGACGTCCGACGGCCCCCTGAAGGGCAAGGTCGCATTCATCACCGGTGCGGCCCGAGGCCAAGGTCGTGCCCACGCGGTTCGGCTCGCCTCCGACGGAGCCGACGTGATCGCGGTCGACCTGTGCGACCAGATCGCCTCGGTCCCCTACCCGATGGCCACGGCAGACGATCTGGCCGCCACGGTGAAGCTCGTCGAGGACACCGGCAGTCGGATCGTGGCCCTGCACGCCGACGTCCGGGACCGTGACGCACTCAAGACGGCACTCAAGACGGGTGTCGAGGAACTGGGTGGACGCCTCGACATCGTCATCGCCAACGCGGGCATCGCGCCGATGGCCGACGAGAATGCCTGGCACGACGTGATCGACGTCAACCTCACGGGCGTCCACCACACCGTGGACGTGGCGATGCGCCCGATGATCAAGGCGGGCAACGGCGGCGCCATCGTGCTCATCAGCTCCGTGATGGGCCTGGTGGGTCTGGCATCGCCGTTCGCAGGTTCGATCGGCTACGCGGCAGCCAAACACGGCGTCGTCGGCTTGATGCGTTCGTACGCCAATCTCCTGTCGCCGCAGAACATCCGGGTCAATTCGATCCATCCGGCCGGTGTTCGGACACCGATGATCGACAACGAGTTCACCCGAAAGTGGCTGGCCGACATGACCGGCGGCAACGAAGAAGGCCTCGACATGGCCAGCGCGGCCAACATGGAGACGGTCGAGCCCGAGGTCATCGCCGACACGGTGGCCTGGCTGGTGTCGGACACGGGCAAGCACATCACCGGTGTGGCACTGCCGGTTGATGACGGCTACGTCAACAAGCGCTGACCGCGAGGAAACACAGGACTGACGGATGGCCCGAAACGCAGCGGCTGGCACGGCATTCGGGCCAATGGTGCTCTCCGCCGTCGAGCACCAGGAGCCGCCGGCGCGGCGCCTGGTCGACGACGACCTGGCCGCCGCCTTCCTCCCCCTGCCACTGCGGGCGTTCGTTCGCGCCACCCGTTGGGCGCCTCTTCGGCGGGCCGTGGTCCGGTTGTCCGACCGAAGCGGGCCGGGGTTGTGGACCAACCTCGCCTGCCGAAAGCGCTACATCGACGACAACCTGGGCGATGCGCTCACCGACATCGACGCCGTCGTGGTGCTCGGCGCAGGACTGGACACCCGGGCATACCGGCTGGCACGGCAGAGCGACCTCCCCGTCTTCGAGGTCGACCAACCGGTGAACATCGATCGCAAGAAGAAGGTACTGGCACGGGTCTTCGGCTCACCGCCGGCGTCCGTCCACCTCGTGCCGGTGGATTTCGAGCGCGACGACCTGATGGCGACGCTCGCGTCGCACGGATACGACGCCGGAGTCCGCACCTTCTTCGTCTGGGAAGGCGTCACCCAGTACCTGACCGAATCCGCGGTGCGGGCCACCTTCGACCAGCTGGCCAGCGCCGCCGTGGGTAGCCGACTCGACTTCACCTACGTCCGTGAGGATTTCATCGACGGCGCCAACAAGTACGGCGCCGAGGTCCTGTACCGGCAGACACGCGGAAAAAAACGGCTCTGGAAGTTCGGCCTCCCACCCGACGACGTCGGCGACTTCCTGGCCGGCTACGGCTGGCGCCTCATCGAGCAGGCCGGCCCCGACGAGTTCGTCGACCGCTACGTGCGACCCGCTGGGCGCGATCTCACCGCCTCGCAGATCGAGTGGTCGGCGTACGCCGAGAAGATCTAGGTCAGCCGGTCGGCTGAGAGACGTGAAGTCGTCACCGAACGACCATTGCTAATCGATCTCGATCACCGTCGGCACGACCATCGGCTGACGGCGGTACTTCTCCCCCACCCATTTGCCGATGGTGCGCCGCGCGGCCTGTGCGATACGGGTGGGGTCGGTGACCTTCTCCGCGGCAAGGGACTGGAGCGCTTCCTCGACGAGGCGGGTGACGGGCTCGAGTGCCTTCGGGTCCTCGGAGAAACCCCGCGAGTGCAGGTGCACGGGTGCAGCCAACTTGCCGGTGCCACGCGTCAGCACGATGGTGACGGCGATGAAACCCGATGAGAGCGTAAGCCTTTCGCCGAGTGTGGCGTCGCCCACGTCACCCGTGACGAGCCCGTCGACGAACATCTTGCCGACCGGCACCGCACCCGCGATCGTCGCGCGGCCTGCGACGAGATCGACGCTGACGCCGTTCTCGGCGAGCACGATGTTCTCGGCAGGGACACCCGACTTCTCGGCGAGTGCGGCATTGGCACGGAGGTGTCGCCACGTCCCGTGCACCGGCATCACGTTGCGCGGCCGGACCCCGTTGTAGAGGAAGAGCAGCTCACCGGCGTAGGCGTGACCCGAAACATGGATCCGCACTTGAGCGTTCGTGACGACGCGGACGCCGATCTTGGCCAGCGAGTCCAGGACGCCGAAGATCGCCTCCTCGTTACCGGGGATCTGCGACGACGACATGATGATCAGATCACCGCGGGTGAGCGTGATGCTGCGATGCTCGCCACGCGACATCCGCGACAGCGCCGCCATCGTCTCGCCCTGAGTTCCCGTGGTGACCAGCGTGACCCGCTCGGGCGGCAGCATCTCGGCGGCGGCGATGTCGATCACGTCGTCATCGTCGACGGTGAGGAAGCCAAGGTCCTTGGCGATTCCCATGTTGCGCACCATCGACCGGCCGACGAACGACACCTTCCGGCCCAGCGCGACCGATGCGTCGATGATCTGTTGTACGCGAGCGACGTTCGAGGCGAAGCACGCGACGATGACGCGGCCTTCGGCACCACGGATCAGCCGGTGCATGTTAGGCCCGATTTCACTCTCGGACGGGCCGACGCCGGGAATCTCGGCGTTGGTCGAATCGCACAGGAAGAGGTCGACGCCCGCGTCGCCGAGTCGGGACATGCCCGGGAGATCGGTGGGCCTGCCGTCGAGCGGCAGCTGGTCGAGTTTGATGTCGCCCGTGTGCAGCAGCGTGCCCGCACCGGTGTACACGGCGATGGCGAGAGCGTCGGGGATCGAGTGGTTGACGGCGAAGTACTCGCACTCGAACACCCCGTGCTGGCTGCTCTGCTTCTCCGCGACCTCGACGAACACCGGTTTGATGCGGTGCTCCCGGCACTTGGCGGCGATGAGGGCGAGGGTGAACTTCGAACCCACGACGGGGATGTCGGGCCGCAGCTTCAGCAGGTGAGGGATCGCACCGATGTGATCCTCGTGGGCGTGGGTCACCACCAATGCCTCGACGTCGTCGAGACGGTCCTCGACGTGGCGGAGATCGGGCAGGATCAGGTCGACGCCTGGCTCGTCGTGTCCGGGGAACAACACTCCGCAGTCGATGATCAACAGCCGACCGAGATGCTCGAGAACGGTCATGTTGCGGCCGATTTCGCTGATGCCGCCCAGTGCCGTGACGCGAAGCCCGCCAGGGGCCAGGGGTCCGGGTGGTACCAGTTCCGCGGTCATCGGAGCACGCCGGCAGCCCGCATGTCTGCTTCCAGTGCCTCGAGTTCGGCGGCCGTCGCGGGGATCTGCGGGAGGCGTGGGTCACCGGTGTCGAAGCCCAACAGCCGGAGTCCGGCCTTGGACATCGTCACGCCGCCGAGTCGATGCTGCGCGTCGTTCAGTGCACCGAGGGCGACATGGGTCTTGCGCGCCGTCGCGATGTCCCCGGACGTGAAGGCGGACAGCATGTCCCGCAGCTGGCTGGCCGCGAGGTGGCCCCAGACACTAATGAAGCCGGTGGCGCCCATCGCCAGCCACGGCAGGTTCAGCGAGTCGTCGCCGGAGTAGTAGGCCAGCCCGGTCTCGGCCATGATCATCGCGCCGCCGTGCAGATCGCCCTTGGCGTCCTTGATGGCGACGATGTTCGGGTGCGGGGCGATGGCGCGGACGGTGTCCCAGGCGATGGGCACCGCCGAGCGCGGCGGGATGTCGTACAGGACGTTGGGCAGAGCGGTGGCGTCGGCGACGGCGGTGAAGTGCGCGACCAGCCCCGCCTGCGGCGGCCGCGAGTAGTACGGCGTCACGACGAGGAGTGCGTGGGCGCCCTCGGCCTCGCACGCCTTGGCGAGGTGCACGCTGTGCGCCGTGTCGTAGGAACCGGCACCCGCGACGATCCTCGCGCGGTCGCCGACGGCCTCGAGGACCGCTCCGAGCAGCGCGAGCTTCTCGTCGTCGGTGGTGGTCGGCGACTCACCGGTGGTCCCGGAGACCACCAGACCGTCGCAACCGGAGTCGACCAGGCGCTTGGCGAGCTTCTTGGCCGTCGCCAGATCCACCGAGCCGTCCGGGCCGAACGGCGTCACCATGGCAGTCAGCACGGTGCCCAACCGTGCGCTGACGTCGAATCCGCTGGTGGTCACGCGGTTGAGATTACCCGCTCGACCCCGGCGTTCACGAGCACCGGGGCTCAGTCGTCCAGCACGCCCGCTCGTCGCATCGCGGTGGAGATGAGCTCGAAGTCGATGCCGACGTGGGCACGGGCCAACGCATCGGCGTCGTCGGCACGACCATCGGCGATCGCGTCGATCAGTTCTTCGTGCTCGTCCAGCGACCGCAACTCCATCTCGCGCATGGTGGTCGGCTCTCCCCACAGGTGGGCAGGCGCGCCGATGCTGGTCGAGGCCTCGAGGCCGACGAGAACCTGTTTGAGCACCGCGTTGTGCGCGGCGTCCATGATCGCCAGGTGCAGACGGCTGTCGGCCTGCTGTGCGGCGAGCCCGCTGTCGGCGGTCCGGTACTCCTCCAGTGCGGCCCGCAGCTCGACGACGTCGGCGGCGGTTCTGGCGTCGGCCGCCGCGCGGCACACCGCGCCGTGCAGGCGGGCGATCGCATCGCACCGGTCCCTCAGCTCACCAAGGCGTATCGACAGCGTGCGGCGGACGGCGTCGGTGGAGGACTCGGGCCACTGGTCGACGACATAGGACCCGCCTCCACGCCCCCGGCGGGTCTCGAGCAGGCCGCGTTCGACCAGCCGCGCCAGCGCGGCCCGCACCGTCATCCGCCCCACGCCCAGTGCCGCCGCGATGTCGCGCTCGACGGGCAACCGGGCACCCGGTAGGTACTCCCCGATGGCGATGGCCGTGACGAGGCGATCGGTGATCTCGTCGACGCGGGTGGGCATGGCCAACTGCTGGGCCAGCAGGCCCGAGGGCACGGCTGGTGTCATCGAGGGGCTGTCGGCCATCGATGCGCTCCCCTGCTCGGCGATACGAGAATGTTAATTCGGGATATTTGGTCTTGCAATGAGACCATTATGAGTCCATTCTGAGCGTCATGGCCGTCCACACCCGCAAGGTGCCGTTCCGGGACTACGAGACGTGGGTGCAGATCACCTCGCCCGAGGAACCGGCCCCCGAAGCACTTCCCCTGTTCGTTCTGCACGGCGGCCCTGGCATGGCCCACGACTACGTGCGCAACATCGCCGCACTCGCCAACGAGACCGGTCGCGTGGTGATCCACTACGACCAGATCGGTTGCGGTCGCAGCACCCACCTTCCCGACGCACCCCGCGAATTCTGGGAGCCGGGCCTATTCGTCGACGAATTCCACGCGGTACGAACCGAATTGGGCATCTCGCGCTATCACCTCCTCGGCCAGTCCTGGGGTGGCATGCTGGGTGCGGAGATCGCCGTCCGCAAGCCGGAGGGCCTTGTCTCCCTGTCGATCTGCAACTCCCCGGCCTCCATGGACCTCTGGGTGGAGGGCGCCGCAGAACTCCGCGCGCAACTGCCGCCGGAGACCCAGGATGCGCTCGCCCGCCACGAAGCCGCAGGCACCGTCTCGGATCCGGAGTACCTCGCCGCGACCATGGAGTTCTACCGCCGCCACGTGTGCCGGGTCGAGCCCATGCCCGCCGACTTCGTCGACAGCGAGAAACAGATGGAAGCCGAGCCGACCGTTTACCACACCATGAACGGCCCCAACGAGTTCCACGTCGTCGGCACCCTCCGCGACTGGAGCGTCATCGACCGCCTGCACCACGTCGCGGCGCCGACGTTGGTCATCGCTGGCGAGTACGACGAGGCCACCCCCGCCACGTGGCGTCCATACGTCGAGAACATCGCTGACGTCCGCAGTCACGTCTTCGGCGGCGCCAGCCATTGCACCCACCTCGAGCAGCCCGAAGAATTCCGTGCCGTCATCGCCCCATTCCTCGCCGAACACGATCGATAGGACGTCCACATGTCTGAATCCGACATCGAAGCCAACCAGCGGACGCTCGAATCATTCGGGTACACACAGGAACTCAAGCGGTCGGTGTCGACCTTCGACCTTCTGGTCTACGGGCTGGTGTTCATGGTGCCCATCGCGCCGTGGGCCATCTTCGGCACCGTCTACAACAGCGCATCGGGCATGGTGCCGCTGGTCTATGTGATCGGCCTGGTGGCCATGGTGTTCACCGCACTGGCCTACGCGCAGATGGCTAAGTCGTTTCCGCTTGCCGGGTCGGTCTTCTCCTACGTCGGACGCGGCATCCACCCCGCGGCCGGCTTCTTCGCAGGCTGGGCGATCCTGCTGGACTACCTGCTGGTGCCGACGCTGCTATACGTCTTCGCGGCCGAGTCGATGATCGGACTGTTCCCCGGCACGCCGCGGTGGCTGTGGGCCATCGTGTTCGTGGTGGTCAACACGATCATCAACCTGTTGGGCATCGGCTCGCTGAAGGTCGCCAACCGGATCTTCCTGGCGATCGAGCTCGTCTTCGTGGTCATCTTCGTGGTGATCGCGTTCCGCGCGATCAACGGGCAGAGCCTGCCCAACGTCGGCTGGAGCACGCTGCCCATCTGGAATCCGGAAGTCGTCAGCGCTCCCTTGCTCGCCGGGGCACTGTCCATCGCCGTGTTGAGTTTCCTTGGTTTCGACGGGATCTCGACACTTGCCGAGGAATCGACCGGCCGCAAGAACCCCGCGGGCCGCGCCATGATCATCGCCCTGTTCGTGGTGGCGTTCCTGTTCGTCGTCCAGACGTGGCTGGCGAGCCTGCTGGCGGGCGGTCGCGAGGCCTTCAGCGACGACGAGGTGGGCAACGCGTTCTTCACGCTGGTGCAGGCCGCCTCGAACACCGGATGGATGAACGCCTTCTTCGCGGTCAACGTGATGGCGGTGGGCTTCGCCAACGCGATGGCCGCCCAGGCAGCCACCAGCCGCTTGCTCTTCTCCATGAGCCGCGACGGCCAGCTGCCGAGCTTCCTGTCGAAGATCAGCAGCCGAAAGGTGCCGATGGCCGCGCTGCTGTTCGTCAGTGCGATCAGCCTGGTGCTGGTGTTGTTCTTCGTCGGCCAGATCGGCTTGATCTCCTCGCTGGTCAACTTTGGCGCGCTCTTCGGCTTCTGCCTGCTACACCTCTCGGTGATCTGGTACTACGTGGTGAAGCAGAAGTCCAAGAACTACCTGCTGCATCTGGTGGTGCCGACGCTGGGCTTCGTGATCATCGCCTACGTGCTGATCAACGCCGACTCGCTGGCGAAGATCGGCGGCCTGGTATGGCTGGTCATCGGCGCTGTGGTGTTCGGCATCAACGTCTTTCGCGGCAAGGGCGTTCCCGAACTCGCCGAGGAGGCGCCAGCGCCCTAGCGGCGTTAGAGTCGGGCATGACCGCACCGGCGTCCCGCCTGCTCGACGTCATCGACCTCGACATCCTGCCGTTGACCGAACGTGGCGTCGCCTCCGGCAACAAGGTGTTCGGCGCGGCGATACTGCGCAAGTCCGACCTGTCGCTCGTCCTCGCGGGCACCAACGACGAGACGGACAACCCGCTGCTGCACGGCGAGATCAACACGCTCAACCAGTTCTACGCGCTCGCCGACCGGCCCCCCACCCCGGACCTGGTGTTCCTCACGACCCACGAGCCGTGCACTCTGTGCATGTCGGCCATCACCTGGGCGGGGTTCGACAACTACTACTACTTCTACAGTCACGAGGATTCGCGCGACAGCTTCGCCATCCCCCATGACCTGAGGATCCTCAAGGAGGTCTTTGGTCTCGAGCCGGGTGGTTATCGTCGGACCAACGCCTTCTGGACCGCCTACTCGATCACCGATCTGGTGGAGTCGGAGGACGAGCCGCTGCGCTCCGAACTGCGGGCGCAGCAGCAACGGATCCGGGAGCGGTACGCGGCGCTGTCCGACGTGTATCAAGAATCAAGGGCGACAACGACATTCCCTTGAGCTGACGTCAGCCGCACGCCCCTAGGTGACCCGTATTCGCGGAATCTTCAGCGTTTGACGCACGCGGGCCGTCGAGTGCAGCCCGACGTCGTAGACCGACTGGTCGGCAAGGATGTCTTCGGTAAATCTCTTCTTCCAGATTGCCGAGCGGTCGTCGGCCTGGCGGCGCAGCGTGGGGGCGAGCACCAAGTCCTGTTCCGGCGGTATGCACGGGAAACGCCGGATGCCCTGCTCACGGTCGGCCTGGAAGTCTTCATACGTCAACCTTTGGTATGACGCACCGCGGAACAGCAAGAAGCTTTCGATGAGGGCGTTTTGGTTCTGAATCGCGTGCAGTCTCCGCAGCAGCCGAGGAAACGAGTACTTGGCCGACGCGCGTGCGGCGAATTCACTGCTCCACTGCCCGGTCTGCATCGCGATGTCGAACGACACCGCCTGCGCGATCTCGTCCCGGCGAACGAGATGCACGTAGTGGAACCGGACTGCACCAAAGTGGGCTTCCATCTTCGTGTAGAAGCGCAGATGGCTGCCCTGCAGGTTCAGGCCAAGCCACCCGGTGTCCGACGTCCTGAACCTAGATAGCGCGCGGACGTAGGCTGGCTCGTCGAAGTCCGTGCCCTTCAAGCAGTTCCAGCGTCGCGCCAGAATGGGCATGTTCTGAAACGGAGCAAAGTACTCATGCGTGACGGGGCCGCCGTTCAACCGCAGTAAGTCACAGACCATGGTGCTACCGCAACGCGGGGTACTGAGAAGAACCAAGACATCGGTCGGCCGGATGTCCTCAGCGCTGTCGTACTGCGCATCGATGAAGTCGGCGGCAGGGATCTTCCTGGCTGCAGCCGAAATTCTCCAGCGGTTGAAGATGATGGGCGCTCTACTCATCGGCATTCGCTTCGCCGGACGTCGGGACCGGCATCAGCCGCGCGCGAATCACGTTGGTGCGCCTTTCAATACGTGCGTAGACAAGGGTTTCAATTAGCGTAAGCGAAAATAACACAGCCGATTGTTGCCGCATGACGGGTAGTACGCCAACTCCCTTGAACGCTGCCACGTTCGCCGGGTCCTAAGCGAGCGACGCCCGCAACGCATCAACCAGATCGCCCCGAGTCCCAACGACCACCTCGTCGAGTCCGAGCCACGCAGCCATCGACTGCAACTCCGCCGCCATCGCGTGGGCCACCCGCTTGCGGTCGACGCCCGGTTCAGTGAACGCGCCGAGCGCGTGCAGCGCCCCCCGAGTGCGGTCCGCCTTCAGATCCACGCGACCGACCAGCTCACCGTCCAGCATCAACGGCCAGACGTAGTAGCCGAACTGGCGCTTGGGCTCTGGCACGTAGATCTCGATGCGGTAGTGAAAGTCGAACAGCCGCTCGACACGTGGCCGGAAGAAGATCAGCGGGTCGAACGGGCACAACAGCGCAGTGCCGCGATCGACGCGCGGCACGATCTGGCCTGCCCTGAGATATGCCGGGGCACTCCACCCCTCGACCTCGACGGGTTCGAGTTCACCCTCGGCCACCAGGTCCGCGATCACCGGCTTGGCCTGTTTGGCGCCAAGCCGAAAGTAGTCGCGGGTGTAGGTCTCGGTGGCC
>JAOPUT010000268.1 GCA_025963385.1 Mycobacterium sp. | reverse complement strand
GGGCGCCGGTGATCTTGCGCAGCGCCTGGCTCATCAGCCGGGCCTGCAGGCCGACGTGGCTGTCACCCATCTCGCCTTCGATCTCGGCGCGTGGCACCAGCGCGGCCACCGAGTCGATGACCAGGATGTCCAGCGCACCGGACCGGATCAGCATGTCGGCGATCTCGAGCGCCTGCTCACCGGTGTCGGGCTGGGACACCAGCAGCGAGTCGGTGTCCACCCCGAGCTTCTTGGCGTAGTCGGGGTCCAGCGCGTGCTCGGCGTCGATGAACGCCGCGATTCCGCCGGCCGCCTGCGCGTTGGCCACCGCGTGCAGCGCGACGGTGGTCTTACCCGAGGATTCCGGACCGTAGATCTCGACGACCCGGCCGCGGGGCAGTCCGCCGATGCCGAGCGCCACGTCGAGCGCAATGGACCCGGTCGGGATGACCGAGATCGGCTGACGCACCTCGTCGCCGAGCCGCATCACCGAACCCTTGCCGTGACTTTTCTCGATTTGGGCGAGAGCTAGCTCGAGGGCCTTCTCGCGATCAGGGGCCTGCGCCATGGTTTGGGTCTCCATCCCTCTTGTGATGTCCGGTTGATCGGGTGTTCGATCAGTTGGCGGTGACGGTAGAGGTTGGTACCGACAAGTCGGCCTGACCGGTGCTTCCCGTCGAACACCGCCCACAGTAGACGAACACGTGTTCGATTCAAGGAGACACGCCGCAGCGCGCATCAGTGGCGAACTCCTGGCCACTCACTCGGGCGAGCACCCTTGGCAAATGGTCGGTTGCGCAGACGATGTGATTGACAACACACTTTTGCGGGAGTAAACCCAGAATCGACGCCGTGCCAGTTGCCCATGGTCGACTCCCCCGGCGCCGGGACCCCAGTCCTCGGTCCCGAATTAGTGCGGGACCCCAGCCCGGCCCCGGGAAGCACGGGACCCCAGCCTGGCCCCGTAAACAGTGGGGTCCCAGCCCGGCCCCGACCATAGGGGCTCGGCACGTCCCGGAAAGCCGCAACATGCTGACAGAAGCTGCAAAGAAAGCGGAAGAAACCTTGATTCACGTGCTGTGGATCAATGCCGGCCTCAGTTGCGACGGCGACTCCGTGGCCCTGACTGGCGCCACTCAGCCCAGCGTCGAAGAGATCGCATTGGGTGCGCTTCCCGGACTTCCCCAGGTCGCCGTCCACTGGCCGCTGATCGACTTCGAATGCGGGCCCAACGGTGGTGCCGACGATTTCCTCGAATGGTTCTTCCGAGCCGACCGCGGTGAACTCGAGCCGTTCGTCCTCGTCGTCGAGGGATCCATCCCCAACGAGAACCTGCACGCGGAGGGGTACTGGTGCGGGTTCGGCAACGATCCCGCGACCGACCAACCGATGACCACCAGTGAGTGGTTGGATCGACTCGCGCCCAAGGCCACCGCAATCGTCGCGGTCGGAACGTGCGCGACCTACGGCGGCATCCACGCGATGGCCGGCAATCCCACCGGCGCCATGGGCGTGCCCGACTACCTCGGCTGGGACTGGAAGAGCAAGGCTGGCATACCGATCGTCTGCGTGCCCGGTTGCCCGATCCAGGGTGACAACCTGTCCGAGACGCTGGTCTACCTGCTCTACATGGCCACCGGCCAGGCCCCGATGATCCCGCTCGACGACGCACTGCGCCCGCAGTGGCTGTTCGGCAACACCGTTCACGAAGGATGCGACCGAGCAGGCTACTACGAGCAGGGCGATTTCGCGACGGAGTACGGATCGCCGAAATGCATTGTCAAACTTGGCTGTTGGGGCCCCGTCGTCAAGTGCAACGTGCCCAAGCGCGGCTGGATCAACGGCGTCGGCGGTTGCCCGAACGTGGGCGGCATCTGCATCGGGTGCACGATGCCCGGCTTCCCGGACAAGTTCATGCCGTTCATGGACGAGCCGCCGGGCGGCAAGCTCACCTCGACCGCGTCCGGCATCTACGGGTCGGTGGTGCGCAACCTGCGCGGCATCACCACGAAGACCCTCGACAAGGAACCCAAGTGGCGACACCGGGGCAAGGAACTGACGACGGGAGCGACGCGCACCTGGTAGGTGCGCGGCGCATAGGAAGGCGAATCCAATGACAACGACCGTCCCGGTACCTCAACACAGCCAGAAGAAGCCCGAGCAACTCGTCGACATGGCGTGGGATCCCATCACCCGGATCGTCGGCAGCCTCGGCATCTACACCAAGATCGACTTCGAGAACCGCGAGGTGGTCGAGTGTCACAGCACGTCGTCGATCTTCCGCGGCTACTCGATCTTCATGAAGGGCAAGGATCCTCGCGACGCCCACTTCATCACCAGCCGCATCTGTGGAATCTGCGGCGACAACCATGCGACCTGCTCCTGTTACACGCAGAACATGGCATACGGCGTCAAGCCGCCGGCGCTTGGTGAATGGATCGTGAACCTCGGCGAGGCCGCCGAGTACATGTTCGACCACAACATCTATCAGGAGAACCTCCTGGCGGTCGACTACTGCGAGAAGATGGTCTCCGAGACCAATCCGAGCGTGCTGGCCAAGGCCGAGAACACGCGGTGCAACGGCGAAGAACACCATGGCTACCGGACCATCGCCGACATCATGCGGGCACTCAACCCATTCACCGGCGAGTTCTACCGCGAGGCTCTCCAGGTCAGTCGCTACACCCGAGAGATGTTCTGCCTCATGGAGGGACGCCACGTCCATCCCTCCACGCTGTATCCCGGCGGGGTCGGCACCGTGGCGACGATCCAGCTGATGACCGATTACATCAGCCGCCTGATGCGCTACGTGGAGTTCGTCAAGAAGGTCGTTCCGATGCACGACGACCTCTTCGACTTCTTCTACGAGGCACTCCCCGGCTACGAGAAGGTCGGTCTGCGGCGGACCCTGCTCAACTGCTGGGGCTCGTTCCAGGATCCCGAGGTCTGCAACTTCGCCTATAAGGACATGACCGAGTGGGGCCGAAAGATGTTCGTCACCCCCGGCGTCGTCGTCGACGGGAAGCTGGTGACCAACGACCTCGTTGACATCAACCTCGGCATCCGGATCCTGCTTGGGAGTTCGTATTACGACGACTGGACCGATCAGGAGATGTTCGTCAAGAAGGACCCGCTGGGCAACGAGGTGGACCGGCGCCATCCCTGGAACCAGCACACCAATCCCAAGCCGCAGAAGCGCGACATGGACGACAAGTACAGCTGGGTGATGTCCCCGCGGTGGTATGACGGCAAGGACCATCTGGCCCTCGACACCGGCGGCGGCCCCATCGCCAGGCTGTGGTCCACCGCGCTGTCCGGGCTGGTGGACATCGGCTACGTGAAGGCGACAGGCCACAGCGTGCAGATCAACCTTCCAAAGACCGCGCTGAAGGGCCCGGTCAGCTTCGAATGGAAGATCCCCCAGTGGTCGAACACCCTCGAACGTGGCCGCGCCCGCAGCTACTTCCAGGCATATGCGGCCGCCTGCGCACTGCACTTCGCCGAGAAGGCGCTCGTGGAGATCCGGGCGGGACGCACCAAGACCTGGGAGAAGTTCGAGGTCCCCGACGAAGCCATCGGCTGCGGTTTCACCGAGGCGGTACGGGGCGTGCTGTCCCACCACATGGTGATCAGGGACGGGAAGATCGCGAACTACCATCCGTATCCCCCCACCCCGTGGAATGCCAACCCGCGCGACAGCTTTGGGACGCCGGGGCCGTACGAGGACGCGGTTCAGGGACAACCGATCTTCGAGGAGAACGACCGGGAAGAATTCAAGGGCATCGACATCATGCGGACGGTCCGCAGCTTCGACCCGTGTCTGCCGTGCGGCGTGCACATGTATCTCGGCAACGGCAAGAGCATCGAACGGCTGCACTCCCCCACGCAGTCCGTCACCGTGGAGTGATGGATGGCCCAGCCGCAGGGACAGGGCTCATTGGAATCGGAGGTACCAGAGGCTACCGACTGGCGCTCCGCAGGTGACCGCATCCAGAACCTGCTCGACGCCTCCGCTGGAGGGGGTCCGGCCGCGCTCGGGCGTGCCGAGGCGCTCGTCGCCGAGCTGACCGACCTCTACGGCGCAGGCATGCACCGGATGCTGTCGATCGCGGCCGAGACGGATCCGACGCTGATCGAACGCTTTGCTGCCGACGATCTGGTCGCGAGCCTCATGCTGGTGCACGACCTGCACCCGTACGCAGTGGAGCGCCGTGTCGAGGACGCTCTCGACGACGTCCGGCCCTATCTCGGGTCGCACGGTGGTGACGTCACGCTGCTCGGCGTCGTCGACACCGCGGACGGCCCGGTGGTGCGCCTGGCACTCGCGGGCAGCTGCAAGAGCTGCCCGTCGTCGGCCGCGACGCTCGAGTTGACCGTCGACGAAGCGGTGCGTGCGGCTGCGCCGGAGATCTCAGCCATCGAAGTCGTTGCCGCCGAGGCGGATCCGGTACCGGGGTTGATCCCTGCCGATTCCCTGATGACGCGTGTCCACGCCAGGAACGGAGCAGCCTGGTATCCGGTGCCCGACATCGGAGCCCTCGAACCCGGCGAGGTCGGAGGTTTCACGGTCGCGGGGGTGACGGTGTTGGCGTGCCGCGTCGGCGAGAGCCTCTTCGCGTACCACGACTGCTGCGGCAGCTGCGGCCAGTCGCTGGCGGGTGCGGCGCTGCACCGCCGGATGGGGGGCGCCGCCGGCGCGGCGGTGCTGCGGTGCCCCCAGTGCCGCACCCACTTCGACGTCGTCCACGCGGGCGCCGGGCTCGACGGTACCGCCGCCCACCTGGAGCCGGTCCCCCTGCTGGTACGCGATGGCGTTCTGTCGCTCGCGGTGCTTCCCGAGACCACCGGAGTCACCTGATGTCCGAGCTGAATTCCCCGGTCGCTCCGCTCCAGCCCACCGGAACCTACGACGTGATCTCACGCATCCGCGCCAACCGCCGCATGCCCGAGGCGGCGGGCGAGCGCTGCGAGATGTGTTCCGAGCCGATCGCCGCCGAGCACCAGCACGTCGTCAACGTCGCGGGCAGGCAGTTGATGTGCACCTGCCGAGGGTGCTATCTACTATTCAGCGATCCGAAGGCCGAGCTCAAGTACCGCGCGGTACCGGACCGCTACCTCCGCTTCGCGGATCTGGCCCTGGACCGGCGGGCCTGGGAGTCGCTGCAGATACCGGTCGGTTTAGCGTTCTTCTTCCGGAATTCGTTGCAGGACAAGATCGTCGCGTTCTATCCCGGTCCGGCGGGCGCCACCGAATCCGAGCTGGACGTCGACACCCTGCGCAACATCGCCGGCGCTGATGTCCGACTGGAGACGTTGACCGACGACGTCGAGGCGCTGCTGGTGCGGGTGAGGGACGCGGAGCCTGCCGAGTGTTACCTGGTGCCGATTGATGCCTGCTACGAGTTCGTCGGGCGCCTGCGGATGCTGTGGCGCGGGTTCGACGGCGGCCAGGACGTGCGCCGTTTCGTCGATGACTTCTTCGAGCGGATCGCCGCGCGCAGCAAGGTGGCCGCGCCATGACCGACATGACGTACACCGTGCTGGACGTGGCTCCCGAACCGTACTCGCTCACCCCGCTGCTCACCGCGCGCGTGCGGATCACCGCAGACTCCGACCAACCGGTGCAGGCGATCGCCCTGCGGGCACAGATCCGCATCGAGCCGATGCGGCGCAGCTACTCGGACGAGGAGGCGATCGGCGCGCTGGACCTCTTCGGGCCGCGCGAGCGCTGGGCGGACACCCAGCGCACCTTCCTGTGGCAGCACGCGGCCGCCATGGTCCCGGGCTTCACGGGCTCCACCGAGTTCCAGCTTCCACTGGAGTGCACCTACGACTTCGAGGTGGCGGCGTCGAAATATCTCCACGCCCTGACAGACGGCTCGGTCCCACTTCAATTCCTCTTCAGCGGAACGGTTTTCGGCTACGGTGACCGAGGCCTGTCGGTCGGCCCCGTGTCGTGGGAGAGCGAGGCTCGCCACGACCTCCCCGTATCGGTGTGGCAGGACCTGATGCAACGCCACTACCCCGGCGCGGGGTGGGTGCGGCTCGATCACGACACCGTCGCCGCGCTGGCCGCCTATCGGTCGGCCCACGGGATGCTGGGCTTCGACGAAGCCGTGACCGCGCTACTCACCGGCGCGACCGAGGAGGTCCGATGACCACGGGCTGGGACCGCGCCCGTGCGGTCGCCGACGCGGTGCTCTACGAGGGGTACCTGCTGTACCCGTATCGCGCCACGTCCGGCAAGAACCAATCGCGCTGGCAATTCGGAGTTCTCGGGCCTTCGGGAGCCGCGGAGGCGGGCATCGGCGAGGACGACACCATGTCCGCCCAGTTCGTGATCGACGGCGACGCCGAACTGAACCTGGTGATCCGCTTCCTGCAGTTGCAGCACCGGCAGGTCGAACGTCGCACCGGCGGTGGAGGATTCGAACCGGCCGACGAACTCACCAGCGGCACGCAGACCTGGGTGACGTGGGACGAGGCGGTGGAACGCGAACTGTCCATTGACCCGTTCGACGTCGCGGAGGCGCCCGCGACCCGCACCACCGCCTTCACCGTCGTGGCAGGCGCCGACACCGAGGCCGTCGACGGCGGAAGACTCGTCAGGACCCGACGGGCGGTCACCGGCGAGGTCACGGTCGGCACCCGGCCCGAGGACGGCTATTACCGCGTGAGCCTGACCGTGCACAATACCGGGACTGGCGCCGTGGACAAGGATGCAGCCATCGCCGCGTCGATGATCGGCACCCATGTCATCGCCGAAGTGGTTGGCGGCGACTTCGTCTCGCTACTCGAGCCACCCGCCGCTGCCGAAGGCGTCGTGAGCCGGTGCGAACGGCACCGCTGCTTCCCGGTACTCGCGGGCGCTCCGGGAGAGCGCGAGCTGCTGCTGATCTCGCCGATCATCCTCTACGACCACCCCGAGATCGCCGCACAGAGCGAGGGTGCGCTCTACGACTCCACGGAGATCGACGAAATCCTGACGCTGCGGGTGATGACCATGACGGACGAGGAGAAGGCCCAGGCCCGCGCCACGGATCCGCTCGCCGCCCAGATCATCGACAGGTGCGATGCCATGTCGCCGGAGGCTCTGCAGCAGCTGCACGGGGTGCTGCGCAATCCCCGCGCGGGGACGACGGCAGGGCTGGTGCCGGAGGTGCCCGACGGCATTGACTGGTGGGATCCGCTGGCCGACATGGCGGTACGACCCGACGTCGACGCCGTTCTGGTCGGCGGCGTGCGGGTCTCAGCAGGGAGCCGAGTGAGGTTGCGGCCGTCGCGGCGGGCCGACGCGCAGGACATCTTCTTCGCGGGGAAGACGGCGCGCGTCACGTCGGTCCACGAGGACGTCGACGGCGGACAGCATGTCGGCGTCATCGTGGAGGACGATCCGGCGGCCGAAATGCCGGACCACTACGGCCGTTATCTGTACTTCGCGCCGGACGAGATCGAGCCGCTCGACGCCGAGGACCATCGAACCGACACCGAGAGAAGGAGTTCGACATGGACACAGTGGGCTGGGTGGCCACCGGGTTAGTGGCCGCCGTGGTGGTGGCAGGCGTGGTGGTGGGCGTGAGTTCGATCCCCGACATCAAGCGCTACCTCCGCATCAGGAACATGTGACCGGGGCGGAGGCCACATCACGTCTCGGATACTGCTAGCCGGCATCGGCAACGTCTTCCTCGGTGACGACGGCTTCGGACCCGAGGTGATGCGTCACGTCCTCGCTCGACCAAGAGACGACGACGTCCGAGCCGTCGACTACGGCATCCGCGGCATGCACCTGGCATACGACCTACTCGAGGACTGGCGGGCACTGGTGCTCGTCGATGCGCTGCCCGACCGAGGCGCGCCGGGCACCCTGCACGTCTTCGAGGCAGACCACGAAAGCCTTTCCACCACAGTGGGATTCGAATCCCACAGCATGGACCCTTCGGCCGTCTTCGCCACCCTGGCCGCGCTGGGCGGTACGGCGCCTCGGACGTTCGTGGTCGGGTGCGAGGTGCACTCGGTCGACGAGGGTATGACCCTGTCCGCGCCGGTTGCGGCGGCGGTCCCCGGTGCGGTGGCGGCGGTCACGGAGGTCCTCGCCCGCCTTGGCGTCTCGAACGACGCGTCCGTGAAGGGCTGAATCATGTGCCTTGGAATCCCCGGTCGTGTCGTCGGAATGCTCGAGGGTTACGGCGATCAATTGGCGCTCGTCGACGTCGCTGGCCAGCATCGCAAGGTCAACGTGGGCATGCTGCCGGAGGAGACCTTCGAACCGGGTGACTGGGTGATCATCCACATGGGATTCGTGGTCGAGAAGACCGACGCTGCAGGCGCGGACGCGGCGATGGCGGGTCTGGAGCTCATGGGCCGCGGGACCGGCGATGGCCTGGCGACCGATGTGGCGAGCGCGGACCGCGGGGTGTTGCCGTGACCGATCGACGCAGGCTGGACGTCTGCGTGCGGGGTGTCGTTCAGGGCGTGGGATTCAGGCCCTTCGTCTACACCGCGGCGGCGGAGTTCGGACTGTCGGGATCGGTGCGCAACGACAGCTCGGGCGCGCTCATCGAGATCGAGGGCGACGACGCCGCCGTCGACGCCTTCCTCGCTCGTCTCCGCGACCATCCGCCTCCGCTCGCCGTGATCGAATCCGTCGAGTGCCGAGCCGTTCCCGTCCAGGGCGGTACGGATTTCACCATCGCGGAGACGTCGCGGTCGAGCGGACGCACCCTTGCCTCCCCGGACGTCGCGATGTGCGCAGACTGTGCCGCCGAACAACGCGAGCCCCGAAACCGCCGCTACCGCCACCCATTCATCAACTGCACCAACTGCGGGCCGAGGTTCACCATCATCGACTCGCTGCCCTACGACAGGGTCAGCACCACCATGGCCGCGTTCCCCATGTGCCTGCGGTGCGCCCGCGAGTACGCCGACCCCGCCGACCGCCGCTTCCACGCGCAGCCGATCTGCTGCCCGGACTGCGGCCCCAGGTTGCGCTTCCACGCCGAAGGGCAATCGACCGACGGCGAAGCCGGGCTCGCACGGGCGCGACGGATGCTGCGCGACGGGCGCATCCTCGCGGTCAAGGGCATCGGCGGGTATCACCTGGCCTGCAATGCCGCCGACGACGCCGCAGTGGCCGAACTCCGCAGGCGCAAGCGCCGCGGGGACAAGCCGTTCGCGGTGATGGTCGCGAACCTCGCGGCGGCCGGGGTCATCGCCCGCGTCGACTCGTCGTCGGCGCGCATTCTCACCGGCGCGGCACGCCCGATCGTCGTGATGCCCCGACGGCCTGGTGTCCGCGTCGCGGCGTCGGTGGCGCCGACGAACCCCGACCTCGGGGTGATGCTGGCCTACGCGCCTCTTCACCCGCTTCTGTTCGGCCTGCCGGGCGACGAGCCGGGTCCCGACGTGCTGGTGATGACGTCGGGCAACCTTGGCGGAGAACCCATCTGCTTCACCGACGACGATGCTCGCGAACGCCTTTCAGCGCTCGCCGACGGATGGCTGAATCACGACCGGCCCATCCTGGTGCCGTGCGACGACTCGGTCGTGCGGGTGCTCGACGGTGTGGAACTGCCCATCCGACGGTCCCGCGGATATGCGCCACTGCCGGTCGCACTGCCGGTGCCGATCCCGCCGACGCTGGCCGTCGGCGCCGACCTGAAGAACACCCTCGCCGTCGGCGATGGCAGGTACGCGTGGCTCAGTCAGCACGTCGGCGACATGGACGACCTCGCGACACTGTCCGCATTCGACGGTGCTGAGCGCCACCTGCGCGCGCTGACCGGCGTGACGCCGGAGGTGATCGTCGCCGACGCGCATCCGAGATACCGGTCCACCGCGTGGGCACACCGCCACGCGAACGGCAGGCCCGTGCGACCGGTTCAGCACCATCACGCGCACCTCGCCGGGGTGATGGCCGAGAACGGTCTGAACGGTTCGGAACAGGTGCTCGGATTCGCCTTCGACGGAACGGGTTACGGCCCGGACGGCGCCGTGTGGGGCGGCGAGGTGATGCTCGCCGACTACAAGGGCTACCAGCGACTGGCCCACCTCAGGTACGTGCCGCTGGCGGGCGGGGACGCCAGCGTGCTGCGGCCCTACCGGATGGCGCTGGCGCACCTGTGGGCCGCGGGACTGCCGTGGGACGACGACCTGGCGCCGGTGCGGGCCTGCCCGGCCGATGAACGACGGGTGCTCCGCCATCAGCTCGAGACCGGGCTCGGGTGCGTGTCGACCTCGAGCATGGGCCGGCTGTTCGACGCCGTGTCGTCGCTCGCCGGGGTCCGCCAACAGGTGGCCTACGAGGCGCAGGCGGCGATCGAGCTCGAGGGGCTCGCTCGCGACGTGGACGGCGGGCCCGGCTATCGCTTCGGCGTCGACGCCACGGTGTCGCCCGTCCTCGTCGACCCGGGGCCGGTGCTCACCGCGGCGATCGCCGATCTTCGTGGCGGCGCGGGCCCCGCTGTCGTCGCTGCCCGTTTCCACGTGGCGGTGGCAGACCTCGTCGGGCGACTGGCCGACGACGGCACCGGACGCCTCGTGGCCCTGTCCGGCGGGGTGTTCCAGAACGCGCTGCTGTCAACCCTCGTGTCGAAACGGTTGCACGCCTTGGGTTTGACAGCGCTCACCCACCGCCGAGTGCCCGCCAACGACGGTGGCATCGCACTTGGTCAACTGATGATCGGAAGCTCGGGGTAGCGAAGGGAGAAAGCCATGTGCTTGGCGGTGCCAGGAAGGATCCTGCGCGTGGAAGACCGCGACGGCACGCTGATGTCCGTCGTGGACTTCGGTGGCGTCCAGAAGGAGGTCTGCTTGCAGTACGTCCCCGACGCAGACGTCGGGGAGTACGTGGTGGTGCACGTCGGATTCGCGATTCAGCGACTCGACGAGGAGTCGGCGATGCGGACGCTCGCCGAGTTCGAACACCTCGGCGTGCTCGCCGAGGAGTTCGGTGACGGCTTCGAGATCGCGGCGAGGCAGGCGGGGGTGGTGACATCATGAAGTACCTCGACGAGTTCAGCGACCCGGATCTGGCGGCCAAGCTGATCTCCGAGATCAAGGCGATCACCACCCGACGGTGGGCGATCATGGAAGTCTGTGGCGGGCAGACGCATTCGATCATCCGGCACGGCATCGACCAATTGCTGCCGGAACAGATCGAGATGATCCACGGCCCTGGCTGCCCGGTGTGCGTCACCCCGCTGGAGATGATCGACAAGGCGCTGGACATCGCCGCCCGCCCCGGCGTCGTCTTCTGCTCGTTCGGTGACATGCTGCGTGTGCCTGGCAGCGAGGAGGACCTGTTCGGCATCAAGAGCCGGGGCGGGGACGTGCGGGTCGTCTACTCGCCGTTGGACGCGCTGACGATCGCCAAGGCCAACCCCGACAAGCAGGTGGTGTTCTTCGGCATCGGCTTCGAGACCACCGCACCCGCGAACGCGATGACCGTATTCCAGGCCAAGAGGCAGGGCATCGAGAACTTCTCGCTGCTGGTGTCCCACGTGCTGGTACCGCCTGCGGTGGCGGCCATCATGGAGAGCCCCACGTGCCGGGTACAGGCATTCCTGGCCGCGGGCCACGTGTGTTCGGTGATGGGAACCGACGAGTACCCGCCGCTCTGCGAGCGCTACCGGGTGCCGATCGTGGTGACCGGGTTCGAGCCGCTGGACATCCTGGAGGGCATCCGGCGTACGGTCGCCCAACTCGAGTCGGGGCGCCACGAACTGGAGAACGCGTACACCAGGGCCGTCTGCGCCGAGGGCAATCCGGCGGCCAAGCGGATGCTCGCCGACGTCTTCGAGGTCACCGACAGGGCATGGCGCGGCATCGGCACCATCCCGTCCAGTGGCTGGCGGCTGTCCCCCGCCTACCGCGATTACGACGCCGAACACCGGTTCTCCGTCACCGGCATCCACACCGAGGAGTCGACGGTCTGCCGCTCGGGCGAGGTGTTGCAGGGGCTGATCAAACCGCACGAGTGTGAGGCATTCGGCAGGCAGTGCACGCCGCGCAATCCCCTTGGCGCAACCATGGTTTCGTCTGAGGGGGCGTGCGCGGCTTACTACCTCTACCGCAGGCTGGAGGTGACCAGTGTCTGACGCGATCGACGTCGAGTCCTGGGTGTGTCCCCTCCCGCTGCGAAACTCACCCAACGTCGTGATGGGCCACGGTGGTGGCGGGGCGATGTCGGCCGAGTTGATCGAACACCTCTTCCTGCCCGCGTTCGGCCCGGCCGCCGACGCCGCGATGGGCGACTCCGCCGTCCTCGAGGTGGGTGGCGTACGGCTCGCGTTCTCGACGGACTCCTACGTCGTCAAGCCGATCGTGTTCCCCGGCGGCACGATCGGCGACCTCGCTGTCAACGGCACGGTCAACGACCTGGCCATGGCCGGTGCCCAGCCGATGGTGCTCTCCACCGCCTTCATCCTCGAGGAGGGCACCGCGCTGGACGAGCTCGCCCTCGTCGCGCAGGCCATCGGTACCGCGGCGCTCGCGGCGGGCGTCCGGCTCGTCACCGGCGACACCAAGGTCGTCGATGCGGGCCACGGCGACGGCGTCTACGTCAACACGGCGGGCATCGGCATCGTGGACGCGCGTGCCGACATCCGCCCGCAGCGGGCGGCAGTCGGGGACGTGGTGATCGCGAGCGGCGACATCGGCGTCCACGGTGTGGCGGTGATGAGCTGTCGCGACGGGCTCGAGTTCGGCACGACCGTCACCAGTGATACCGCTGCGCTGAACGGGCTCGTCGCCGCAATGATCGACACCGGCGTCGACGTCCACGCGTTGCGCGACCCGACCCGCGGCGGTGTCGCGGCCACGCTCAACGAGATCGCGAAGGCAGCCGGGGTGGGCATCGCCATCGACGAGCGGTCGCTGCCGATACCCGCCGAGGTGCGGGATGCGTGCGGGCTGCTCGGTCTCGACCCGCTGTACGTGGCCAACGAGGGCAAGCTCATCGCGTTCGTGCCCTCCGATGGCGCCGAACGCGTGCTCGCGGCCATGCGCGAGCATCCCCTCGGTGCACGCTCGGTGGTGATCGGATCGTGTGTCGCCGAACATCCGGGGATCGTCGTCGCGCGCACCGGGCTCGGGGGTAACCGGGTCGTCGACCTTCCGATCGGCGAGCAGCTCCCGCGGATCTGCTGACATGACGGCGGGTGCGGAGCTGTTCGCCAGGTACGCCTTTCCACCGAACGAACTCGGGTACTGCGGACCTGGCGACACCCGTCCTGACGAACTCGCTTCGCACGCAAGGGACTTCGACGGCGCGTGGCCGTACCTGGTGGCCATCGCCGACGCAGTCGGTAGAGCCGATCCGCTGGACGAGGAAGTGGTCCGCAGCTACTGGGTGGGCGGCCCGAGTCTCGATCGGGTCGACCCCGAAACGCTCCTGCCATCGCTGCGCTCGGCGTTCGCGGGACAGGTCACGGGTCTGCTCGACGCGTTGAGTCCGGAAGGTGGCGTGCTGGCCCATCACAGCTTTCACGTGTTCGCGGTCTACCCGTGGGTGCGTTTCCTCGACCGTGACCCCGCGACCCCGGTCTCCGTGATGCAGGCCTGTCGAATCCGGTGGGGCGTCGTCCGCGAGGTGGACGGCGACTGGGTCGTGGTGAGCGCGAGTCCGCTGACGTTCGTCGACCGCACCCTGGGCCTCGGAGCACCCGTCGACGAGCGTCTGCGGTGGCGCAGGGACGGCTCGTCACTGGCGCCCCGACCCGCCGTGGGTCAGGTGGTGGGCGCGCACTGGGACTGGGTCTGCGGTCCGCTCAGCGACCGCGACGTGACGGCCCTGACGGCGGCTACCGAGACGACGCTGAAACTGGTGAATGCGGCGAGGGCCTGATCACCACTGGTCGCGTGGCACGTCGAAGTCGGCGCACAGCGCCCGCCACACCTCACGGGGGTCGATTCCCGCCTCGATGGCCTGGGCCGCCGTGCGACCACCGAAGCCCGTCAGCACGTGGTCGACGAGCAGGGAGGCGCCTCGCACCTCACCGAACTGCCCATCGACGAGCACGTGGAATTCCGTCAGTCGCACGCCACCAATCTACCGAGACGCTGAGAGCGCGTCATGGCACACCCGTACCGGATCGGCCACCTCCTCGACGCCTGCGGCCGCCAGCCTGGCCCGCTCCCGGTAGCCGGGAGATCCGAGCACGCCGGTCACGGCGGCAGCCAAGGCGTCCCCGGTCAGCGGCCGGATCAGTCGGGCACTCCCTTGGCGCACAAGACGATTGGCGATCTCCCACTGATCTCCCCCACCGGGCACGACCACCATCGGCACGCCTGCGAGCAGCGTCTTGGACACCATGCCGTGGCCGCCGCCGCAGACCACCAGATCGGCGTGCGTCAGCAGCTCGTCCTGGCGGCCCAGCCCGACGACCGCCCACGGCGGCACCACCCCATCCGAGCCCCGGGTACTTCCCCCGCCGCTTCGCTCGCCCATCCCAAGCCGGGACACCACCACCCGCGCCCCCACCGGCAGCGTCTCCCCCGGGATCAACGACTCCAGCGCCAGCTCGGCGAGACCCTGAGTTCCCGTCGTCGCAGTCGAGGGAGCGACGACCACCACCGGTCCCGTCCCATCGGGCACCTGGAGCACCGACGACGTGGGCTCGAAGTGCAGCGGGCCGACGACGACGGCCTCGGCAGGCCAGTCCGGACGCGGCACCTCGAGGGCGGGCAACGTGGCGATGAGCCGCCGCCGCGGGCCAGGACCGACAGCGGAAAGTCCGATCTCCACGCGCGCCGCGACTCTCTGCCGAAGCCCCGCGCGCACCGAACGATCCGTCAGCGCGCGCATCACCGTGTCGCGCAGCCTGCCGCGGAGACCGACTCCAGGCGCCAGTCCCGAACCCACCGGCGGTAGTCCTCGCGACGGGTCGTACAGGGGATGGGGATCCAGCTCGACCCAGGGCAGGTCGAGCAGCTCCGCGGCCATTCCTCCCGCGGCGGTGATCACGTCGGAGACCACCAGGTCCACCGCCAGCTCGCGCAGCGGCGCGGTATTCGCCGCGGCCATGCGGGCCGCCCGGCGGTGCATCTTGGCGCCTGCGTCGCCGTCGTCGTCGCCCTCGATGGGATCGAGTCCCTCGAGCAGGACGGATTCGATGCCCGCTCTGCGAGCGGTCTCGAGCCATTGCGCTCCGGTCATCAGCGTCGGTTGGTCGCCTGCGGCCAGGAACTTCAGGCACAGCGCGATCGCCGGGAAGGCGTGCCCTGGGTCGGGGCCTGCTACCACCGCGACGCGCATCGTCCTACCCTGCCACAGCCCCATATGACTACCCTGGGCCCATGACCGACCAGACATCAGCAGTCGACACCAAGGCGATCGTGGAGAGATTCCTGTTCGCGGTACAGAACGAGGACTTCGACACCGCGGACGCCTTGCTCGCCGACGACGCGCGATGGCAGAACGTGGGGCTCCCGACCATCGCCGGCAGACAACGAATCGTCAAGATACTGCGCAGTGGGCAGGGCCGCGCCGGTTTCGAGGTGAAGTTCCATCGCATCGCGGCCGAGGGCACGTCGGTCCTGACCGAGCGCACCGACGTCCTGGTGTTCAAGGCACTGCGGCTGCAGTTCTGGGTGTGTGGCGTGTTCGAGGTGCACGACGGGCGAATCACGCTGTGGCGGGACTACTTCGACTTCTTCGACATGTTCAAGGCAACCGTACGGGGGTTGGCGGGGGTAGCGATCCCGTCACTGCGACCGACACTGTGACGGTACCGAGCACCCGCACGAAGCCGAATGTCCTGCAGTACATCGGTTACTGCTACGGCAAGCGGCTACCGTCGTCGATGCTGCAGTGGGTCGCCGACGATCTGGCAGGGCCCGGCGCGACCGTGCGCATGATGGTCCGCGTCTTCATCCCCGCGGTGCTGATCCTCACGCCGTTCTGGATCATCCCGATGTCGCTGTATCTGCACATGTCGACGACGCTGCCGATCCTGATCCCGTTCGTCTTCTTCTCCCACGCGCTGAACAAGGTGTGGCGGCGGCACATGCTGCGCAAGCACGGGCTGGATCCCGGTCTCGTCGACCACCGGGCGCGGCAACGCGACGCCCACCTCCACGACGCGTACATCCAGAAGTACGGACCCCGGACTGGTCCGCCGAGCAGCCACGACGTCTGACCGTCAGGCGCCGCGCAGATGGCCCAGTTCGTCGAAGGCCTGGGCCCAACCCGCGAGACGGTCCGTGGCGCTGCCGAGTTCGTTCCGGTAGCGCTGCGCCGACATCGGCGAACTCGACAACGAGCCGGAGTTCGCCGCCGACACCAATTGCGCAGCGGCCTCGACCATTTCGTTGTACTGCCGCACGCCGCTGTCGAGCTGCGCGGTGAACGCCCGAATCGTCGGCGTCAGGTGCACGCGCGACTGGGGAGCCGCGGTCGCGGCCTTCTCCAACGACACGATCTCGTTGGCCGTCGCGGTCATGGTCGCCGCGGTCTGGTTCGCCGCGGCCACGACGTCGCGAAGTTCGTCTGCGGGCAGCATCCGTCCGCGTTCCATTACCCCGAGCAGTGAGAACAGCCCACGTTCGGCCGACGTCAACGCGGCGATCGGCTGACGAGCCGCCGACCCCCACGGGGGCAACCGTCGGCTGCGGCGTTCCGGTGGCAGCGGCGACCGCCTCAGCCATCGGTAGCGAATGAACGACAGGGTGGCGAGGAACGCGGCGCCGACGGCGATGGAGGCGGGAATCGGCAGTACCCAGGCAGGGATGACGGCCCAGGACGCCAGAACTCCGGTCACCACGATCCACAAGACGGTCGAGAACGTGAAGAACAGACCGGCCCGCAATGCCCAGCGCCGCTTGCGCAGCAACTTGGCCCGCGGATCCGCCGCGGCACCGATCCGCTGCGCCACCACGTCGGAGAACTCGGCCGCGGTATCGACTCCCCGCTGCACCAGCGTGCGCCACGCCTCCTGGCGTCCCGTCCGAGAGTCCGCTGCCATGTCGGTGCTACCTTGCCTTGAAAACTATTGCGAGAGTGGGTTTTCCGGCGCAGCGGCCGGAGGGTTGACGGCGGGGGTGGCTGGCGCCGCGGTGGCGTCACCCGACGGCAGCGCGTCACCGCGCATCGACGCGCGAATCTGCTCGAGACGCGAGTGTCCGGCCATCTGCACGCTGGCCTGCTGGATCTCCATCATCCGGCCCTGGACCGAGTTCTGGGCGAGCTCGGCAGAACCCATGGCGTTCGCATAGCGACGCTCGATCTTGTCCCTGACCTCGTCGAGGCTGGGCGTGCTTCCGGGGGCGGCGATCTCACTCATCGACCGCAGCGACGCGCTGACCTGCTCCTGCATCTTGGCCTGCTCCAGCTGGCTCAGCAGCTTGCTGCGCTCGGCGATCTTCTGCTGGAGCACCATGGCGTTCTGCTCGACGGCCTTCTTGGCCTGGCCCGCCGCCTGCAGCGCTTGATCGTGCAGGGTCTTGAGGTCTTCGACGCTCTGCTCGGCGGTGACGAGTTGCGCCGCGAACGCCTCAGCGGCGTTGGTGTACTCGGTCGCCTTGGCGGCGTCCCCCGCCGAGGTGGCCTGGTCGGCCAGCGTCAGCGCCTGCCGAACGTTGACCTGCAGCTTCTCGATGTCGGCGAGCTGACGGTTGAGCCGCATCTCCAGCTGGCGCTGGTTGCCGATCACCGACGCCGCCTGCTGGGTGAGCCCCTGGTGCTGACGCTGCGCTTCTTCGATGGCCTGCTGGATCTGCACCTTGGGATCGGCGTACTCGTCGACCTTGGAGCTGAACAGCGCCATGAGGTACTTCCACGCCTTGGTGAACGGGTTGGCCATCAGTACGATCCGCCTTCGTGTTGGAGGAGGGCCAGTGTGCCTGTCCCCTCGATGGGCTCCTGTGCAAGTGTGCTTTCGCTACCCGCCAACTTATCGGTTGCGCGCAGATCACCACACCCTTGCGCGCGTTTCCGACGTGGCAGAGCCGATCGAACGTCCTCAGGCCACCGCCATCGAAACCGCCTGGGGAATGACCACCCGGGTCGAGAGGTCGATGTTGGCCGCGCTCGCCGTCGGGACGGGCCGTGGCGCGTCCTGTTCGTGGCGCTCCATGGTCTCGCCGGCGTCACTCAGCACACGCGACAGCGGGACCTCCAGTGCCCCGCAGATGGCACTCAACAGTTCACTGGAGGCTTCCTTGCGCCCGCGCTCCACCTCGGAGAGGTAGCCGAGGCTGACACGGGCGTCGTCGGACACCTCTCGCAGCGTCCGTCCCTGCGAGAGCCGGGCTTGACGCAGCACGTCGCCGATCACTTCGCGAAGCAAAGTCGTCATCGCGGTCTCCTCACAACGAAAGACGTGGTCACAGATCTATTCGTATTCACTAACAAGCAGAACGCCCGCACCCGCCGGAATGGTTCCCGGAACGGGGATATCTCCCGTCACATGCGGGCGCCGCGCACCGCCGAGATGAGGTAGTCCGCGCCGGTGAGCACGGTCAACACGATCGCCGCCCACATGAAGACCCACGCCCCCGCCAACCACGGACCGTGCAGCGGAAGCACGAACAGGCCGATCGCGATCGCCTGCACCAGCGTCTTGAGCTTGCCGCCCCGGCTGGCGGGGATCACTCCGCCCCGGATGACCACCAGCCGCAGAATCGTGACCCCGACCTCACGCACGAGGATCACGATGGTGACCCACCACGGCAGGTCGCCGATCATCGAAAGGCCGATCAGGGCGGCGCCGATCAGCGCCTTGTCGGCGATCGGATCGGCCAGCTTGCCGAATTCCGTGACCATGCCGTAGCTACGAGCGATGGCGCCATCGAAGCGGTCGGTGATGACCGCGGCCGTGAAGACGATGAAAGCGACGACTCGCCAATACGTTTCGTGGCCGTCACCGACGAACAGGGCGACGAGGAAGACGGGTACGAGCACGATGCGGAGCCCGGTAAGCACGTTTGCGACGTTGACCACGCTGACGCGCGGGGTCAACGGATCGACGTCAGACTGACCCGGCACGGGATCAGAATATCGGTAGACCGAACCGATACCCTCACTGCTGTGACCGAAGCGCCCCCCACCGACGACCTGGTGGTCCGCCGAGCCCGCACTTCGGACGTCCCTGCGATCAAGTCGTTGGTCGACATCTACGCAGGCAAGATCCTCCTGGAGAAGAACCTCGTCACGCTCTACGAAGCCGTCCAGGAGTTCTGGGTGGCCGAGCTGGACGGCGAGCTGGTGGGCTGCGGAGCACTTCACGTGCTGTGGGCCGACCTCGGCGAGGTACGCACCGTCGCCGCGCACCCTGCGCTGCGCGGCCGGGGCGTCGGCCACGCCGTCGTGACCCGTCTGCTCGACGTCGCCAGGGAGTTGCACCTGAAACGGATCTTCGTGCTGACCTTCGAAACGGACTTCTTCGGCGGCCACGGCTTCGAGGAGATCGAGGGCACGCCGGTGACCGCGGAGGTGTACGACGAGATGCGGCGCTCGTACGACATCGGCGTCGCCGAATTCCTCGACCTGTCCTACGTCAAGCCCAACATCTTGGGCAACACCCGGATGCTGCTGACGCTGTAGTTCGCCTCGCCCGTGCGCGCCGAACGTGAGCCCACTGCGAAAACTCGGGCCGGAATTCGCAGTGGCGTCACGTTCGGCGGTCGAATGCGCGACGCACACGTCCGATGATGCTGCTGTCGGAGTCCTCCGCGGTGATCCGGACGTCAACCCAGCCACATTCGGTGACGCCTTCGAAACGCCTGATGTCTCGGTCGAACTGGCGCCGGGTCATCCGGTGGTGTTCACCGTCGTAGTCGACGCCCACCTTGATGTCGCTCCAGCCCATGTCGATCACTGCCACGAGTTGGCCGTATTCGTCGTAGACCGGAATCTGGGTCTCCGGACGTGGGAAGCCCGCTGCGATGAGGACCAGGCGCACTCTGGTCTCCTGCGGTGACTCGGCTCCGGGGTCGACGAGTGCGAGCGCGTCGAGGGCCGCGCGAATTCCGCGACGCCCCCGATGGCGCTCGGCGAGCAGCTCGACGTCGGCCATCTTGAGCTTCGTGGCGTGCGCCAGGGCGTCGATCGCGGCGACGGCCTTGTCGAGGGGATCTCGACAGGCGATGTCGAGCGCCGTGCGTGCCGGCGTGGTGACGACGGTGCCGCGCAGGGACTGGATCTCGTCGGGCGCGTACCGATCCGACCACGTGTCGATTCCCTTGGGCGGCCGCCGGTTTCCGTAGAGGATCTGCGCCGGCGCATGGTCGGGCACCCATTTCGCGCCGTGCAGTGCTGCCGCCGATCGACCCGCGACGACACCCTTGCGACCCGACCAGAGCCATGCCGCCCTGGCCCGCGCGACGGCGGTCAGTGCCACGCCCTCGGGCACGTAGACGTCGCGATGGATGGCGATGAATCTGCTGCGCAACGCGTACGGCGTCACGTGACACGAGGCCAGTGCCTCACTACCGATGAACGGCTCCCCCACGCAGGGAGTGTGCCAACGCCGTCCGACAGCTCGCCGAACGTGAGCCCACTGCGAAAACTCGGCCCGGAACTCGCAGTGGCGTCACGTTCGGCGAGCTACTCGTCGTCCGCGTCGGCTCCGTTGGCATCCGCACCGCCGCGGATCAGCATGAGCGTCCCCGCCAGTTCGTCGGGCTTCACCAGTACCTCGCGGGCCTTGGAGCCCTCGCTGGGCCCGACGATGCTGCGGGTCTCCATGAGGTCCATCAGCCTGCCTGCCTTGGCGAAGCCCACCCTCAGCTTGCGCTGCAGCATCGACGTCGACCCGAACTGCGACGACACCACCAGCTCGACGGCCTGCAGGAAGACGTCCATGTCTTCGCCGATGTCGGGGTCGACGTCGGTGCGCTCGCCGGACGGCTTCGCGACGGTGACGCCCTCGAAGTACTCGGGCTCGGCCTGTTCCTTGGTCGCCTCGACCACGGCCTGGATCTCTTCGTCCGAGA